>CALURR010000131.1 GCA_944323195.1 Candidatus Gastranaerophilales bacterium | reverse complement strand
CTCAAACTGATTAAAAGGAGATTGATTGATTAAAATTGGCGCAATAATAGTATTTACATTATCTACAGCTTTTAAAACGCTTTTTGAAAATAAAAAATCAGGATTATTATCCCTCAATTCCAGTGCTTCGTTTATTCCAACAGAAGCCCCTGATGGAACTGATTGCATTGCTACTATTCCATTGTTTAGCTCGACCATAGCACAAACCGTAGGAACAGCTCGGGAGTCAATAATTTGCCATGCTTTTATATCTTTAATTAAAATTGCCATAAGAATATCCTATGGCAATTTAGAAAAAAATTAATTATACAACTATCTACTTTTATTTACCTATTTCTAATGACGCTACTGCCATTGCTTTTGAAATTGTCATAACACCCAATGAAGCCTCGTAAGCACGTTGCGCTATAGTAGCATCAGCTATATCAACCATAGCATTTGTATTAGATGTTCTTATATAGCCATTTTCATCAGCATCAGGATGCCCCGGTTTATATATCTTGGCCCCTGGGGTTGGATCTTCAACTATGCCATCAAAATTAACACCGCCAAGATTAGAACTTGCAGCCCCCATACCCATTGAGGATAAAACTGTTGCAAAGCTTTGGTCCTGATTGGATGAAATAATTGGAATTTTTCTCGTATAATTTGGTGTATCAATATTTGCAATATTTTTAGCTGCAATTTCAACACGTTTACCATGGACAGCTAAACCTTCACGACCAATTTGAAAAGCATTCATTAAACCCATAATCTAATCTCCTTAACCGTTAGCTGAAACGTTCATAGCCGTTTTAATTTCAGTTATTGTACTTGACAATTGACGAACTGCAACATTGTATAATAAATAATTTTCTTGCATTAACGACAATTCGTCTTCGGTGCTTATATTTTCGCTTTGAGAAGCAGAACTTGCAATAGGTGCAGCACCATACTTATCAATTAACCTTGCTTCAAGGTTAGATGAAATCCCGCTATTTAAATATTGAGAAAAGTCAACATCTTTTCTTCTATATCCTTTTGTGTGCATGTTTGCAATGTTATCAGATAAACACTCTTGTCTTTGAGCTACCAAATCTAACATTTGCTGAGGTTTGTTTAATAAATTTAAAGGAAGTAATCCCATTATTTTGTCCTTTTATACTATTCAGTTATATTTATTGCTTGCTGATACATTTGATCAACCGCCTTCATTAATGATGTTGTTGCAAGAATTGAGGCATTTATTCTTGAAACCATATAAACTTCAGATAACACATCTAAGTTTGAGCGCTCAACTCCATATTGCTTAATACCCTTATGGTCCTCTATTAATTTCATAGCGCCAGCGTTTTCAGTTGCAACATATTCATTACCGCCAACATCTTTTAATGCTTCAGGATTTTGAAACTGCACAACAGGAATAGTGCCGGAATATACCGGTTCATCTTGCAATCTTTTGTATGTAAAAACATCGCCGTTTTCTTTTATTTCAATTTTTTCAGCTGTTGAATCAATTACAATTCCAGATCCGACTAAATCGCCTGTTTTAGTTATCAAATAGCCGTCTTTATTAGTTGTAAAAGCGCCATCTCTTGTATATCTTATTTCGCCTTGCAATGTTGTAACAGGAATATACCCAGGACACTGAAGAGCAATATCTAAGGGGTTATTAGTAATTAAATATTCACCTGTCCTTGTATCAGTTCTTTCAACCCCATGGACAGACCCATCAGCATCAATGACATCTTCAAACCTAACAGCTTTATATCCGTTAGTTTGAATATTTGCAATATTTTGGGTGGCATAAGCCAATCTGTCAAATTCAACAGTTAAATTTGTAGACGCTTTTCTTACCATGCCTTGTAAATTATAAGCCATAATTACCTACCCTTTTATACTTGTCCCAATCTTGAAATAGCTGTAGACAATTTTGAATTTTGCATACGAAACATTTGTCTATTTGCTTCAAAACTTCTTTTATAATTTGCCATTTCAATGTATTCCTTTTCCAATGATACGTTTGAAGCTTCAACATAGCCTTGTCTAACACAATTAGAATTAATTCTATCACCATCAGACGAAACTATACCAATCGTGCCGGCTGTTAAAAGCCCTCTTTGTTCATCATCAAAAACTCCGACTTTTCCATCAAGCCCAATAGTGATTTTACTTATATCATCAGGTACTTTAGGCAAAACAATAGGATAACCTGTTGAAGATAAAACTTTTTGATTTGTCTGAGTTAAAAGTTCACCTTGTTTATTAATTTGAAATCTGCCATCACGAGTTAATTCAACACTACCGTCAGAATTCAAAACCTGAAAATAACCTTTATCTGACAATGCTAAATCTAAAGGTCTTTGGGTCATTACCAATCTACCTGCTTGAGTATCAACGCTATGTGATAGCGCATTGGTTCCTAGATATTCAGCAAAAGAAGAAATAACTGCTTCTTTTCTTTGATAACCTATTTTATCAAATCCGACAACATTTTCACCAAAGATACCCATAATATCCATTTCCATTTGCATAGCATTAATGGATTGGGCAATACCTGATGCATCAAAATTTATTCCTGCTGCCAGTTTCATTCTATACTCCTTTTTTATAGGTTGTCGGCCTAGCTTATTAAAACTTTATAGGAAACAGTAAAAATACACTATATATATTAGAGATAATAATTTTTTAGGCAAAGTCAAGTTCATTTTATTGAATAATGTTAAAAAATAAAATATAATAAATTTTATGGAAGAAAATAAAGAAAAAATTGAATTAATTAAAAAATCATTCGAGCTTAAAAGTCTAAAAAAATATAAAGAAGCACTCGAGTTATTATATAAAGCACTTGAATATGACAACATAAATCAAGATAATGTTGAATTATTATCACAAATTGGCGATTTACATATACAACTAAAAAACTACGACAGAGCTCTTGATGAATTTCAAAAAGCATTGTCAATTAACAAACGTCATCAATACAGCATACAAAAATGCTATGATATTTATATCGAAACAAATAAATTAAATAAAGCGCTTAACGTCGCACAAAAAATGTGTGAAGAAAATAAAACTTCTCAAAGCTATTATAATTATTTTAAAGTACTAATTAAAATGAATAAAGCACAAGATGCGATTGAAATTTTTAATTCATTACCGGATGAAATAAAGCTTGATGGCGATATATTATATTTAATTTCAACAATATCTAATGGCGTAAAGAAGAAACTTCTTTTAGAAAGAATTATTTCCATTAATCCATATAACACCAAAGCTAATCTTGATTTAGCCGCAATTGAATTAGAAAACAAAAACTATTCAAAAGTTATTCAATATTGTCTTAATATAGAAGATGAAAATCCACTAGCCTTATATTATCTTGGCATAGTTGAAAGCAAAAATAAAAATTATACAAAAGCAATTGATTTATTCACAAGTGCAATCAAAATAGATAACGACAATCACAATTTCTATTTTGACCTTGCAAAAGCATATTGCGATATTGCATGGTTTGACGAAGCTCTTTGTGCGCTAAAAAAATCAATTAATTTAGACTTAGCCAGATATAACACAAATAATTTAGATGAAAAATATTTTCTTGCAGGTTGGATTTTAATTAAACAAAATAAATTGCAAAAAGCTTTATTAAACCTTAATTCAGTTGACAAAAATTCAAAAATGTATGAAAATTCGCAAATTCTAATTCAAATTATAAATCTAAAATCAATGAATTTATCATTAGCAAAAAAACAACTTGAAGAATATTATTCAAAAGAAAAAGACAACACTATTCTTCTTGACACCTTGGCAAATGTATATAAGGAACTAAAATTATACAAACAAGCAATTAAATTGTATTTTGATGCACTCAAAATTAATCCTAATTCAATTTATTACACTCTTGAAATTATTGATTTACTTATTGATGAAAAAGAATACGATAAAGCGCTTGAAATGATTGAAAAATTCAGCGAAAAATATCAAAATTGTGCAAATATATACAACTCTCTAACAAGAATTTATTATAGATTACATGATTTAAATAAAGCTCTTGAATCAATCAATAAATATATAGAACTTGATAACAATAACGCTGAAGCATTTTATTTTAGAGGGCTAATTTTAAACGATTTAAGCCACTATGAAGATGCAAGAAAGTCGATATATAACGCAATAAAGTTAAATCCAAATATTGCAAAATACTATAGCCAAATGGCAAGAAGTTACCAAAACCTTGGCGAATATAAAAATGCACTTTTATATTCTAAAGAGTCAATTGAAATAGACCCCAATGAAATCAATTTTAAAAAACAAGCTTACGAAATTTCATTATTAATTGGCGATAAAAATCAAATTGAAATGTATAAAAATCAGCTTGAAAGAAGTGAAAAGATTTTAAAAATGGCAAGATAAAAAAAGGGAGGTTATCAAAACCCCCATTTCCCCATTAAAAAATCTCTTTTCATTCAATCAATTCAATTTTAACTTTAATAATATTCTAAACTAAAAAAACATTGTTTTGCAAATAGTGTAATTATAATATAATTCTACACTTGTAATATTGGTTAATCATCCTATAAACAGCGGATTTTAACCGTTTAAAAAAAGTTTACAATTTTAACAATCTCTACAATTTTTTTTAAAAAATTGAATAAAAATAGAAAATAATTATAAAAAAGTCATGACAAATTTCAACCCTATAAATAATAACTTTAATATTCAACAAAACATTGCAAGCCAAAAAGCAGGCATTGTGCAACAAAACCAAAATCAAACTACAGGTCAACAAAATCAAAGTCAAACTCCAATTCAACCTATAGTACAGCAAATATCAATAAATCCAAATTTACTAATTAACTATGAAGCAGTTAAAATGACAAATGAACAAGTTTTAAAATACCTTCTCAATCTTCTTGACATGCCGTCATCAATTGACAAATTTATATCAAACTTAAATAATCCCAAAACCCAGGATAAAATATCCAAACTTTTAGTTGAAAATTTATTAAATATAAAAGCACTTAACGAATTTTTAAACCAAAATTCAACAGAAGCAATAAATAAACTGCTAAACATAATCTCTACAACTCTAAAACAAGGAAATGAAGATATTGCACAGCTGAAAGATATGTTGAATATTTTAAGCACAATTCAACAATCAAGCTCTGTAAATACAAATACCTTAAAAGAACTATTACTTTTATATATTCCGCTAAATATTCCTGTGTTTAACAAACAAAACGAATTAAAAGACTTAAATGAAGAAGAAGAAAAAATAACAAAATCTTCAATTTTATCAATTATGCTTGAAACAATAAATTTTTCCAACATGCTCTGCGCTATTAATTCAAACGAAAATCAAATATTACTTGATATATATTCAAGAGAATATTTCCCGTTTGAAAAATTTAATAAAATAATGAAACTGCTAACACAAAATGCAAATTTTAATCTGCTAACAGATTTTAAAATCACAAAAACCAAAATTAAAGAAAATTCAATCCAAAATTTCAAAGTAAATTCAAAAGGAAACATCCCATTAAACATATTGCTTATTGCACATATGGCAATAAAAACAATCTTCAAATTAGATAACGACTTTTCTTTAACTATTTAATTTTTTTCAAGCTGGAAATAAAGTTATTGTGTTCAACATCACCTTCAACTTGCGTTAAAAATACTTCTGTTTGTTTTCTTCCTGCTGCAATAGGAGGCAAATCAACAAGTTCAGAAGCATAATAATTTGCATCATTTCTTGAATTCATTTTAACTTTATTTGCTAATCTATTTAAAGATAAATTTCTCAAAAATCCAAATGTCGAATTTTTATCTGTAGAAAATCTTGTATAAATCCTCAATGAAGCATCATGGCGTTCCATATCAAATCTACCTCTGATTAATGCAGATAAAGTATCTGAATATGATTTTATATTCATCATGGTTACAACATTATCTTTTAAGAGTAATTGACCGGTAATTTTATCAAACTTGCCCTCAGGGATTGAAACAATATCCATAATTGTTCCGGGGCTAATCATAACAATAGGATTTCTAAACACTGAAGCAATCTTTAAAACATATTCAACTAAGCCAATTTTTCCAATTGTACCTTCATTAACAATAAATTGAATTTTACCGTTTAATTTAAGAGATTTATCGCTATTCAACTCAATCAAACCAGAAGCTTTCCCTGTAATTTCTTTATCTAAATTCAAAAGAACTTTTGCCATCAAATTTGAATCTACATCTTTTACGCCAAGTTTAATTGAGTACAATAAATCAACCAAATCACAATTTATTGCTAAAGACGAAATGCCATCTGCAATATCAAACCTGTTTGATTTAATATTTAAAACACCTTTTTCATCAAGAGTTAAGTTTGCTTTAACGTTAGAAAATTGCAATTCTTTATAGTTGCCGTTTTTAACAATAAAATTTGCATCTTTAATTCTAATTAAATTTGTGTCAAACATATAATTATCATCTGCAACTTCGTCAGGATTATCTGACTCAATTTCTTTAACATTGTCAACTTGAGTCTGATTACCATTATTAAAAGAAGCCATAACACGCTCTATATCCAATTTGTCAAGCTCGAGTACTAAATTATTTATTGTATATGGAGCTTGTAATTCGTTTTTAATTTTCCCTTTAAATAGGTAAGGAATTCTTTTAAATCTGCCTTGAGCGTCTATGATAATGTTTTCATGGTCAGTTTTCAAAGTTGCACTTTTAAGCCACATTCTTTGATAAGGCATAAATGTTTTATCAAGACGCATATCTGCGTCTAAATAAGGAATATTGTTTTTAAAAGCAACATGCAAGCTGCCTTTCATAGTTCCTCTTTTGAATGTTTTTTGTTTTGTAAATATATTTAAAAATTCACAAGGCATCTCTCTGCCAAAAGCAAAACCAAGATTATCAATTTTGCCGTCTAAAGTCATTTTGCCATCAAGAACAACAATGGGTTTAAGCTTAACACCTCTTTTAATATCCTGAGCAATATAATAATTAATGTTTCTAATTTCCAAATTATTATCTTCAATATGGAAATCACCTTTAACTGCCCTATCATAATCAGACAAAGCTGATTTTGTATCTTTTAAACCAAAATTGGTCTTTTTAGGAATTTTGGCAAGCCATGTAATATCCATGATGTTATTTTTTGATTTATAAACAATTGCAGTTTTAAAGGGTTTAGAAGCAAATAAAACAGTGTTGTTTATTAGCTTTGACAAATAATCTCTAAAAAATTCATTTGTCACAACAGTGTTTACAACTATGTTAGAATCGAAGGTTTTATAATAATCTTTTATACTGCCAAAAATCTTAACCGTGTTGTTTTTACTTTTTCCGTAATAACCAATTAAATCCTTAAAATCTATTTTATCTTTATATAGAACTATCTTACCCTTTTGAATATTTAAGGGTAATTTTGCCAAATCTTTAACAAAAACTCCGGCATTATTTACATTTATAAATCCCGATAAATCAGAGTTGTTCATATTAATATCAAAAGACACATAACCTGAAGGATTAATTATCGGAGAAAGCAATTTCTCGCCATCAGCTATTATTGAATCGGAATTAATAATATTGAATATATCTTTTAAGAAAAATCTTTTTGATTTAGCATTTAAATCAAGATTTAAACTTTTCAAATTAAAATCAGAATTAACTAATAAGTCTGACTTGTTTAGTAGCACTTTCAAATTATCTGTTTTAATTTTATCTTCATAAATAACAACCTCATTAGTTGATGAACTAATTACATGAAGGTAATTTTTGTTATTTTTATATACATCAACAGATAAATTAAATACTAAATTTTTACCTCCATCATTTTCAACAATTGAAATATCTCTTGAATACAAATCTATTAATGCTTTATTTTGTTTATAAGAAACTTCCAGTTCATCTAAATTTATTTCAGAATTATAAATATCTACCCTAAAATCAGAAGGTTTCTGGTTTTCTTTTTGTTCAAATGTGGGAAAATTTTCAATTAATTTGTCAGCCATGACGATTAATGAGCCGGCCTTAAGGTAATTTAATTTGATTTCTTTCTGAAAAATTTTGCCATACGAAATTGATGTAGAAAATTTTTCTAAACTAACTAAGATTTCATTATTTTTAGTTAATAAAAAATTATCAACACTACATTCAATTACCGGACTTAGGCTTGTTTTAATTTTTGGATTTTGAATTGTTAACTCCATTTTTAAGAAATCATGAGTTAACTTTTGAATAGAATTTATTGCTATTTTTGAAACAGCTACCTTAGGTAAAATATACAAATAAAAACCGATTAATAGGCTCAAAAAAGCAAGAAATAAAGCAGATACAAGCAATATAATCTTTTTGTTTAAATTTAATTTTCGCATACGGAATTATTATAACATAATTTAATTTATGATATGATATTCATATGAAAAAATTATTAATTACATTATCAATCATTTTTTTATCCTCTTTTGCATATGCCGTAGATTCCACTCAAACATACAGCGAAGAAGGTAAATTTGGACTTATAAGAAACGATGAAAAAATTACAGAAGCAAAATATAATAAGCTAATACGACTAAAAGATAGTTCATGGCTTTTTTTATACAAGAATAAATTTGGCATAATGGATAATGATGGCACAATTTTAGTTGAGCCCAAATATACACAAGCGCAAAGATATGTTGGCAGGTTTGCAAAACTTGGCTCAAAAGGATTGTATTGTCTATATGATGAAAATGCTAATTTAATAATTCCACAAGAATACAGTGCAATTGAAATATTGTACGGAAAAATGTTTTTAGTTGAAAAAAAATATAAGTACGGTTTAATTAGTTTCAACGGAGATATTATATTAGCCCCCATAGCTGATGATATTTATATGCCAAAACCTAACATTTTAAAAATTTCATATGATGGCATATGGCATGAAATCGAACAAAAATCCAGAGAAACAATAGAATTGCCTAAAGATATAGAAGACATTACCAACGACAAAGAAAATTTTACAGTTAAGCAAATAATTGACCAACCAATCACAAGCGCAGGTTATGGGGTTGTTAGCGCCAGTGATTATTTAATTAAAGTTATATCATCAATTTCACCGGCTTATGAACAAACCATAGATGAATTAATCTTAAACCATGGAGCAGATACTGCAACAATCTTAATGAAATCATCTTGGCTTGTTAAGTTTCCTTTTGTATACGGCAAAAATTACTTTAAAAATCTGACAGCACCAAACAACGGGCCTTTGGCTGATGTTAAGGCTAATTTAAAAAACAAAATGAATAATTAACGTATTATTTACTGCTTTCAAATTTTTCAAATATGGTACGAATTCTGGGATTATCAATCGCATCAATGCCTTTTGATTTATAGAGTTCTATATATTCTGATGCTTTTTGATGAGCAATTTTATATTCATCTGTACCGGCACTATTCCAATAACGTTTTCTAAATTTTGCCAAAGCAACCTGTTCTTTAGGTGATAAATCTTCTTCAGGGATATTTTTTGCAATAATAGATGAAACATAACCATCTTGTTTTGCAAAATCAGAGGCTATTGAACGAGTCGATGGACATAATGCCCAAACTATCTCTATTCTAAGCGCCTGAAGCGGAGAATTTAATTGTGCACTTTTTAATCTGTTAGCTTTTGCTTTTTGCTTTCTTTGTGCTTGCAAAAGCATATTTTCAAATGTTTTTTTATCAATAAAATCTTTTGTTTTTTCATCAGACAAATCAACCAAAACTTTATCTGAATCTTACGGAAAAATATATTCACTAATTATTTGCAATTCATCATTTTTGATTGCTTCATCTAAATCAAGTTTTCTTATATCTAGACTTTTTGCCAAATCTGAAGTTGACATAATATTTTGATTAGCTCCCCTTAACAATGTAAGAGGATATTCAGACTCAGAAAAAGGCGTAATATCAACCAAAGCTCTGATTTTTTGTCCTTGTGGCGTTTGAACTTTTTCATATACGCCCGGCAATTTTTTTGTTCTTAATAACTCAGCCAAATGAACCGCTCTAGAATAGCCAAGTTTAGCAAGATAAGTTACAGGCACATAAATAGGAGACATATCGCCATTTGTTCTTTCTTCTTTGAAATATTTTTTAGAAGGAACAGGATTTAATTTCATGTGCTCTTGAAGTGTTTTAGAATTAACTTCATCATTCAAATCAAAAATAAAAGAATCTAGGCCATCCCCATTTTTGTATTCTGCTTCAAGAGGTATTAAACGCTTTTCTTGAAGAAGTTGAACCATTTTACCATGGGTCATGTTATATTCGAATTGAAGTTGATGAGGATCCCTTGAATTTGGCAATTTTTCTTTAAGAAAATCAAGAAATTCAACATTTTTTTGGGCTTCCAAATCAATATAAGCGCTAGATAAAGGCGTTCTTGGAATTAAATCAAAATCAAATTTATCATTATACAGCCACTTAACTACTGGCAAATAAGAATTTAAACCAATATTTTTTGCAAAAGATACAGGTGTGGCAATAGTAGAATCTTGGCCAGCCATCTGTTCTCTGGTTTTTTTAGCAATATCAGGATTATATAAAAAAGCCATTTTTGGATTTGACTGCAATCTTTCCTGATACATCTTTAAATCACTTTCACGATTTTTTGCCTTTAGTTCCGCCAAAGATGAACCAAAGCTGACACTATCACGTCCTGTCGAAATAGGCAATGATGCATAGCGACCTAAGTTTTGTTTTTTGTTTTCAACTTGTAATTTTTGCAGATTAAAATTTATTCTCATAGCAATATAATAAAAACCTATAAAAATAAAAAATTGCTAAAAAAAATAAATGGACAACCTTGCGATCGTCCATTTACTATAAATATATTTTTTTAAATTAGAATTGTAAACCAGCTTCTCTAGCTGCATCAGCTAAAGCAGCAACTCTACCATGGAACAAGAAGCCGCCTCTGTCAAATACAACGCCTTCAATACCTTTTGCTAGAGCTTTTTTTGCAACATCAGCACCAACAACTTTTGCAGCTTCAATGTTTCCACCATGTTTAAGACCAAGTTCTTTTACTTTTGATGAAGATGAACAAATTGTAACACCTTTAACATCATCAATAACTTGAGCATAAATGTGTTTTGTAGAACGATAAACTGCTAAACGTGGCCATTGAGCATCGCCTGAAATTTTTAAACGAACTCTTTGATGTCTTTTTCTTGTTTGTTCTTTTCTATTAACTGTTTTAATCATTTTTCTTTCCTTTCACCAAAACCGCTTCCTACTTACATTCGGGCAGTTTATACTGGCAATTACTATCTATTTATTATTTTTTACCTGCTTTACCAACTTTTCTTGCGATATATTCGCCTTCGTATTTAACACCCTTTCCTTTGTAAACTTCAGGTGGACGTTTTGAACGAATTAATGCAGCTACATCACCAACCATTTGTTTATTTGAACCTGAAACAGTAATTTTAGTGTTTGCCTCAACAGCAATTGTAATACCTTGAGGAGGCTCAATAATAACAGGGTGTGAATAGCCCAAAGAAAGATTGATAGCGCTACCTTGCATAGCAGCACGATAACCAACACCAACTATTTCTAGTTTTTTTTCAAATGGTGTTTTAACGCCAACAATAGCATTTGAAATTAATGTTCTAAATAAACCATGTAAGCTTCTAGATTTTCTATCTTCAGCTTTTCTGTTTACAACTACTTCTTTTTCGTTAATAACAACTTCTATTTCAGAAGGTATTTCAACGCTTTCAGTACCCTTTGGACCTTTTGCTGTTAATACAGCACCATCTAATTTTACTTCAACTCCATCAGGAATTGTAATTGGTAATTTACCTATTCTGGACATTTCTTCTCCTTTTGCTTTATTTAGCGGGAACGCATCGTGATTTAACGATTTAACCCTAAGTACATTACATTTTTTGCTTTACCTTAGCTCACATTATAAACTAAGACTTATTTCGCACTTCGCAACTTTAAAGCTTTGTACCAAGCTCAAAGCTTGCCACATGCTAACCTTCGCTCACTAAGCTGTCGCTAAGTTCGCTCGGTTCTTGTACGGTATCCGCACTTGGCACGAGCTCAACGCTCCTGCCTACGTGCTTCACACACATCTGCCCTCACCTTCGCTCACTAAGCTGTCGCTAAGTTCGCTCGGTTCGGGATTACCATACATAACAAAGAACTTCACCGCCAAGTTTATTAGCACGAGCTGCTTTTTCAGTCATCAAACCTTTTGATGTAGAGATAACAGCAATACCCATACCATCAAAAACTCTTGGCATATTTTTTGCTTTAGAATAAACTCTTAAACCAGGTTTTGAAACTCTTTGTAAGCCAGTGATTACGCCTTGTCCATTGTTGTATTTTAAAGTAACAACAATATTTTTAAATCCGTCTTTTTCTTCAACAACATAGCTGTCAACATAGCCTTCTTCTTTAAGAACTTTAATTAATTGTTCTTTAAGATTAGAAGCAGGCATAGAAACTGTTTCATGTTTTACCATGTTTGCGTTTCTAATACGTGTTAGAGCATCTGCGATTGGATCATTGATTGTCATATTTTTTTCCTTTCTACTTGCAAGAACCAGTCTTGTAGTTTAGTATTAGCTTTAATATCATATTTTAAACATAAATCAAATGCAAATTAATGTAAATTTTTATTAATTTGCAAAACAAAAGAACATATCCAATCGGATATGTTCTTTTTATCTCTTTTAAACTACCAAGAAGCTTTGGTTACACCCGGCAACAAACCTTGGTGAGCCATCTTTCTTAGGCAGATTCTGCAGATACCGAAATCACGATGAAAACCGTGAGGTCTGCCACAAATTGAACAACGGTTATGAAGTCTAACTCTTGGGTATTTGCCCTTTGCAGCTAAAGCTTCACGTTTATGTTCTTTGTCTATCATTGCTTTTTTAGCCATAATCTAAAATTATCTCCTATATTTATTATTTATTTTTAAAAGGCATACCTAAGTGTCTTAACAAACTTCTTGCTTCATCATCAGTTCTTGCAGTAGTGATAATAGAAACATTCATACCCTTAACAATATCAACTTCTTCGTAGTGAATTTCAGGGAATAATGATTGTTCTTTTAGACCAAATGTATAATTTCCTCTTCCATCAAAACTTTTAGGACTTACACCTCTAAAGTCACGAATACGTGGAAGCACAACGCAAACCAACTTTTGGAAGAAATCATACATTCTATCGCCTCTAAGAGTAACCATTGCACCAACAGGCATACCTTCTCTTAGCTTATATGAAGCGATTGATTTTTTAGCCTTTGTTGATAAAGCTTTTTGACCTGCTATTTTTGTTAATTGATTAACTATTGTTTCAGCAAGTTTAGAATTATGAGATGCTTCACCAACACCCATATTTAGAACAATTTTTGCCATTTTAGGAATTTGCATATCATTTGAATATGAAAATTCTTCTTTTAATTTTGCTCTAACTTCGTTATTGTAACGGTCTTTCAAATTACCGGTGCTTTTTGACATTTTCATTTCCTTTTTCTTAGCCTTTGAAACCCTGCCTTGTCAGCCTGTCGGATTTCAATGCCCCACAAACACGTGGTCTACACATCGATTGTTTCGCCGCATTTAGCACAAACGCGAACTTTTTTGCCATCTTTTACAACTTTTTTAACTCTTGTTGCTTTTTCACAAGATGGACAGCAAATCATTACTTTAGAAGCATTTAAAGGCTTAGCAATTTTATTCAAACCGCCTTGTACTCCAGCCATAGGATTTGCTTTTTGGGCTTTTGTTACAACATTCACACCGTCTACTAAAACAGTACCTTTAGCTAAGTTAACTTCTTTTACGTTACCTTGTTTTCCTTTATCTTTACCGGAAACAACAATAACACGATCGCCAACTTTTGTGTGAAGTTTTTTATTTGCCAATTTTTTGTCATTGTTAGCCATTTTACTTATTTCCTATTACTTTATTATATTACTTCAGGAGCTAGAGAAATAATTTTCATAAAATTCTTTTCTCTAAGTTCTCTTGCAACAGGTCCAAATACACGTGTTCCACGAGGAGCACCATCTTTTGCAATAATAACAGCAGCATTGTCATCGAAACGAATAACAGAACCGTCATTACGTTTAATATCATGTTTAGTTCTTACAACAACTGCAGTTACAACATCAGATTTTTTTACAGGCATATTGGGTGTTGCATCTTTAACGGCAGCGATGATAGTATCACCAACGCTAGCATATTTTTTATTACTTGAACCCATAACACGTATGCAAAGAAGCTCTTTAGCACCTGTGTTATCAGCAACTTGTAATCTGGTTTCTTGTTGTATCATATCTTGTTACCTTACTTATTTTAACTACTTAGCAACGCTTACAACTTTGTCTAAAGTCCAACGGATAGAACCTGAAAGAGGTTTAGACTCAACAATTGTAACAACATCGCCTACACGACATTGATTTTCAGCATCACGAACTTTAAAGTTCTTAGTGAAAGTCATTGTTTTTTTGTATTTTTTGTGAGCTTTGTGTTCAGCAACTTCAACAACAATTGCTTTATCCATTTTATCACTCACAACAGTACCTTGTTTTACTTTTTTAGGCATTTGATTATTTCCTTATGCTTGTTGTTCTTTTTGTCTTAAAATAGTCTTCGCACGTGCAATTTCTCTTTTTTTATTTTTGATAGATGCAGTGTTTTCCAACTGTTTTAATTTATTGTGTCCCATTTTTAAAGTAAATAATTCTTTTTTTGATTCAAGAATTAAATCCTTTAATTCAT
>CALURR010000130.1 GCA_944323195.1 Candidatus Gastranaerophilales bacterium | reverse complement strand
TTGCAATCTAAATAAGGACATTTTTTATCTTTGTTCAAATCTAGTATTTCTGAGGTTACATATTCTACTTCAAAATTGTATATCCTAGCCAAATCCTTTACTCTTTTAAAATAAACCATTTCTTTTTGCGGGTTTTCAAGAATAAGAACAACCCTTCCTTTTTTACCTGTCATCTTTTGATAATGCAAAGCTTGACCAATACTTTCAGCCCATTTATTTGCAAAATCAAATTCCACAGCATTATATTTTGTTAAACAATCAACTCTAGTTAAATCATTATTTTCGTATTCTTCAATTCCATTGTTTTTAGTACACCAAGCATGCTGATATGATAGTTCACTATGGTCATGTTTTACATATTTAAAACCATTTATAGTATATCCATATTCAAACGCACAACAAAAAGCATTACTAATAAAAAAGATAAAAAAATTACATAAATATTTTCTCATAATATTTTTAATCTGTGGCGAAATTGAGTAATAAAATATTAATCATATTTACTAGGTTGCTATAGCAACCTAGTAATATTAATTTACTCCTAAAATTAAAATATGCAACATAAGCCTAAAAATAATATCGTGTTAATTAAAACGCTTGGAGATGTTATTAAAGCTCATAGAGAGTTAACCAAAAAATCCATTTATAAAATTTCTGCTGAAATTTCTATGTCAAAATCTACTTGGAGAGAAGCAGAATTGGGTGTTTGTAAAGATATAAATTTAACAACGCTTTGGAAAATTGCAGAGGGTTTAGAAATTACACCTATTCAATTATTAAAAGAAGTTCAGGATAAATTAGGAAAAGATTTTTCATTAGTAGAATTAGATTGAAATTTAATTATTGCCTATAATCTCATTAATATTAACAAATTATCTCAACATATTAATTTTTTAATGCTAAAATTGTCTTATCAAAAAGGAATAAGACAATGGAAGATTTAAAACAAAAAGCAAATGAAATAGTTGAAAATGCTCAAAATTCAATTAAAGATATTTTTGAATATATTGATGAAATAACTGAATATAACCAAAAAAAGGTCCTAGACGCTTTTTACAATAATAAAATCGGTGAGGAACATTTCTATACCGTAACAGGTTACGGTCATGACGATATGGGTAGAGAAGCTCTTGATAAAGTTTTTGCCGACACTTTTAAAACAGAATCGGCAATAGTCAGACCTCATTTTGTTTCAGGCTCTCACACAATTGCTTGCGCTCTTTTTGGAGTTTTAAGACACGGCGATAGGCTTGTTTCTATTGCAGGTGAACCTTATGACACAATGCAACAAATTATAGGCTCAAGACAAAATTGCGATGATTTTGATACAAGCTTAATGGGTCATGGAGTTAAATACTCTGAAATTCCTTTAAAAAATGGTCTTGATGTAGATTATGAAAATATTGAAAAATATCTTTTGCCTGATACAAAAATGGTCTTAATCCAACGCTCAAGAGGATATTCGCTTAGAAAACCATTATCTATAGCCGATATTGAAAAAATAATTAAAATTGTTAAAAACAAAAACCCTGAAATATGTTGTTTTGTAGATAATTGCTATGGTGAATTTATAGAAAAACAAGAACCAACGGAAGTTGGTGCTGATTTAATAGCAGGAAGTTTAATCAAAAACCCCGGCGGTGGCATAGTAGAGGCTGGCGGCTATATTGAAGGTAAGAAAAAATATGTTGATATGGCAGCAAGAAGACTAACTGCCCCAGGAATAGGCGCAGAAGGTGGCGCTATGCACAATCAAACAAGAATAATGCTTCAAGGATTTTTTATGGCGCCATCTATTACTTCAAACGCACATAAAGGCGCGATTTTGGCCGCAAAAGTTTTTGAGGATATGGGTTTTACTACTTTTCCATCATCAAGAACGAAAAGAACAGATATTATTCAAACTATTCAATTTAATAACGAAAAAGAGCAACAAGCTTTTTGTGCCATGGTACAAAGATATTCACCCGTTGAAAGTTATCTAACACCAATCCCAGATACAGTTCCGGGGTATGATTGCAATCTTTTAATGGCAGGAGGAAGCTTTATTGAAGGCTCGACGATTGAATTATCGGCAGACGGACCCACCAGAGAGCCTTGGGCTATATATATGCAAGGCGGTCTAAGCTATTTCCACGTTAAAATTGCCCTAAAAGGAATTGTGGAAGAAATATTAAGGCTTAATTCAAAAAATATGAATAATTAATTTTTTGTTAATATCCTATATATTTTTTTAAAATACATATATTATAGTAAGGTAGAATAATGTAATACAAAACTATAATCAGTATAAATGGAGGATATTATGATTAAACCTTTAGCAGACAGACTTGTTATTAAAGTTATTGATGATGTACAACAAACTTCAGGCGGAATTTTTATCCCTGACAGTGCTAAAGAAAAACCACAAAAAGGTGAAGTTGTAGCAATTGGCTCAGGCAAAACTCTTGATAATGGCGAAAAAGAACCTATGGAAGTAAAAGTAGGCGATGTTGTATTGTTTGCAAAATATTCAGGAACAGACGTAAAAGTTGACGATGTTGAATATAAAATAATCTCTGTTAAAGATGCTCTTGCCATTCTTGGTTAATTAGAGATTTTAAAAGTTTATCACTAGAAAGAAAAGGAAAGTAAATTATGGCTAAAAAAGTAGTATTTGATACAGCTGCAAGAGAAGCCTTATTAAAAGGTGTTAATGCAGTAGCAGATGAAGTAAAAGTTACACTAGGACCAAAAGGCAGAAATGTAATTATTGAAAAAAAATTCGGTTCTCCTCAAATTGTTAATGACGGTGTTACTATTGCAAAAGAAATTGAACTTAAAGACGGTTTAGAAAACGCCGGAGCTCAATTATTAAAAGAAGTTTCATCTAAAACAAATGATGTTGCAGGTGACGGTACAACAACAGCTTCTGTTTTAGCACAAGCAATCTTTAAAGAAGGTATTAAAAACCTTACAGCAGGCGCTAACCCAATGGGCATCAAAAGAGGTATTTCTGAAGCTGTTAAAGTTGCGCAAGAAGAAATCAAAAAAATGTCAAAATCTGTTGATTCAAAAGAAATGCGCGCACAAGTTGCTGCAATTTCAGCAGGTAATGATAAATTTATCGGTGATTTAATTGCTGATTGTATGGAAGCAGTTGGCACAGACGGCGTTATAACTGTTGAAGAATCAAAAACTTTCGGAACTGATAAAAAAGTTGTTGAAGGTATGCAATTTGATAAAGGTTATATTTCACCATATTTCATAACTGACCCAGAAAGAATGGAAGCAGTTTTAGAAGACGCTTATGTTCTTTGTGTAAATAAAAAAATCAACTTAATTGCTGACCTTGTACCTATCTTAGAACAAGTTGCAAGAGACGGTAAATCATTATTATTAATTGCTGAAGATGTTGAAGGCGAAGCCCTAGCTACTTTAGTTGTTAATACAATGAGAAAAGTTTTAAGAGCAGTTGCAGTTAAAGCTCCGGGTTTTGGCGACAGAAGAAAAGCAATGCTTGAAGATATTGCCGTATTAACCGGTGGTCAAATGTTTACTGAAGAACTAGGCATCAAACTTGAAAACATCACTGTTCAAATGCTAGGTAAGGCAAAACGTGTTACAGTTACAAAAGACGAAACAACAATAGTTGTTGGTGATGAAACAAAAGCAGCAGTGGCTGAGCGTGTTCATTTAATCAAAAAACAACTTGAAGCATCTGATTAAGAATATGATAAAGAAAAACTTCAAGAAAGAATTGCTAAATTATCAGGCGGTGTTGCAGTAATCGAAGTTGGTGCAGCAAGCGAAGTTGAACTAAAAGAATCTAAATTAAGAATTGAAGATGCCTTGAACGCAACTCGTGCAGCTCAAGAAGAAGGTATTGTTCCAGGGGGCGGTGTTGCTCTATTAAGAGTTCAACAAGTTCTATTAAAAGAATTAGAAACAAGAACTTTTGCTAATGATGACGAAAAAACAGGCTTCAAAATTTTAACTGCAGCTCTAGATATTCCTGTTATTGCTATTGCTAATAATGCAGGTGCTAAAGGCGAAGTTGTAGTAGACGCCGTAAGAAAAGAACAAGGTTCTTATGGTTATGATGCTATGGCAAACAGATATGTTGATATGTTTGAAGCCGGTATTGTTGACCCTGCTAAAGTTACAAGAAGTGCATTAGAAAATGCGGCTTCAGTTGCTTCAATGTTATTAACTACAGAAGCAGCAGTGGTTGAAATTCCGGAAGAAAAAGCTCCAGAAGCTCCTATGGGCGGCGGAATGCCAGGCATGGGCGGCATGGGAATGATGTAGCGGATTTTGACTAGCACGTAACGGAGCGCAAGCGAAGTGAGTGCGCCTGTTCGAGCAATTTTACGGAGCGGCTAGGCATAAGCCTAAAAGCGGAGTACTAAAATTGCGAGTTGTCAATAATCCAAGACAACATTAAATGCGTGAGCCGTGTGTAAAAAAAAGACAAGCGTTGAGCATTGGCATTTTTAGGCTGTAACTATCGATAGGCGATGCCCACAATCCCTTAGCGAACTTGTGAGCTTTAGGGATTGGAAACACCCTTGGGGTGCGTAGGATAATTGAGGCTGTGAGGCGACTTTAGCCGAACAGAGCCGAAATACCCACAGGAGCAAATATCAATACAGGTTTTACGAATGACCCGATGGAATATAAGAAAAAACAGTTCAGGAATACAACTCCTGAACTGTTTTTATATATTATCCAAAAAATCTCTCGTAAATTTCTTTTTGTATGTCAGTTTATGCATAAAAGATTTTGACTTTA
>CALURR010000129.1 GCA_944323195.1 Candidatus Gastranaerophilales bacterium | reverse complement strand
TGCAATGTTAAGTGTATACGGAGAGTTAAAGAAAAAATTTGTATCTGATGATGTCATTTTAAATACCGAAGAAAGAATGGAACGTTATAATGAGAATAATGAAATATACGGTTTTCCTTTGGTCAGTATGAATGAATTATTGAGTGAAGATATTCTTAAAGTGTTAACACTTACAAATGCGCATAGTGCCCAAGTTGCAAAAGTTCTTTTAAATGATGCAAAATTTAATAATATTTATTTGCATAATGCAATGTCGAATATAAATAGCACAGAAAAATCAAAAGCTGCTATGAGTGTAATTAAATTTGCACAAGAAAAAGGCTATAAAAAAGATTTTAGTTATCCTTTAGCTGTTATGGTTTCAAGCGCCTGTCCTCAAAATATTGAATTAATTAAACGGTTAATTAATTCTGAGCAGGACTTTTTGTCTAGAAATCCTGATTTTACTGAAAACGAACTTGCATATTTTTTAATGGATGAAAACCCTTTATTAAAAATTTACTTGTCTGATGCTGAGATGGACTTACAAACCATATATGATTTAATGTAATCTGAAGCTGATGATATTGATTTTGATTAAAAAAAGAGTGGCAATATAGCCACTCTTTTTAAAATATCAAAAATAAATTATTTTTGAATATCTTTCATTGATAAACCAATTCTATGTTCTTGTGGAGTGAATTTTTTAATTAAAACTTCAACTTCATCACCTAAATTAAACATTGAATTGATATTTACTTGACCATCAGCAATTTCTGATGATGGTAATAGAGCTTCAACTCCCGGGTAGATGTTGATGAATGCACCAAAAGAAGTGATTTTATTAATTGTACCTTTAATCACATCGCCTTCTTTAAATTTATCAACAATTTCTTCCCAAGGATTAGCACCCATTCTTTTAAGTGAAAGAGAAATTCTTTTTAGATCTTCATCAATTTTAATGATTTTAACTTGAATTTTTTGACCTAATTGAATAACGTCAGATGGATGTTTAATTCTTTCCCAAGAAATTTCAGAAATCGGAAGTAAACCGTCAATTCCTTCAATATCAACAAAAGCGCCAAAATCGGCAATTCTTACAACTTCACCTTCAACGATTTGATCAACGGCTAATCTTGAAATAATTTCATCTGCAACCATTTCTCTTTGTTGAGTGTAAACTTGTCTTTGAGATAAGATAAGTTTATTTCTTTTTGGATCTGCTTCAAGAATTTTAACTTCAATTTCTTGACCAACTTGCATTTCAGATGGCGCACCTGTTCTTAATTGGCTTGATGGAATAAATCCTCTTAGGCCTTCTATTTCAGCAATTAAGCCACCTTTAACAGATGAAAGAACTTTGGCAATGCAGTTTTCATTGTTATTTTTGATTTCAGCAAGTTTTTGCCATGCTTGAGCACAAGAAACTTTTTTCAATGAAAGAATCGCTACTTCGTCATCTTCTTCGTCTTTAATGATGTAGAATTCTTTTTCGTCCCATAATTTAATAATGTCGTCAACATTTTTATCAGGGAAGTTTGAAATTTCTCTGTTTGGTAAAAAAGCTTCAGTTTTAGCTCCGATGTCTACAAGATAGCCATCTTTTTCTTTTTTAACTACAACGCCTTTTACAACGTCAGCTACATTGATTTTGTAAGTGTATGAATTTAACAATAATTGCTCAAATTCATCATTTGTCATTGTTTCGTTTGACATTTATTTTTCCTTTCTAATTTGTATTTTCCAATTTTTTAATTACTTCATTGATTATTGAATCAGGAGTTGATGCTCCTGCTGTAACACCAATATTGATTGATTTTTTTATAATGTCTTTATATAAATCAAGCTCGTCTTGATGTTCTATATGAATTGTTTTTGTAATTTTTTCTAAAATTTCAGCTAAATGTGTTGTATTTGCGCTTTTTTTAGAGCCTACAACAACCATTAAGTCAGACTCCAGAGCCAATTTCTTTGCTTCATTTTGTCTTAGGGATGTTGAAGGGCAGATTGTGTTTTCGATTTTTAAAATTTTGCAGATTGTGGATAAATATTCTACAACCTCCATTAAATATTCCTTTGTTTGAGTTGTTTGAAGAACAACACCGACTTTTTTTGCTGATTTAATTTTGGGTTCAATCTCTTTTAGAGCTTCAATTGTTGAAGCTACGTAAACATAATCAGAATCTTTTGCTTCTTTTTTAGCATTTGCACATATGGCTTTTACTTCAGGATGTTCTTTTTTTCCTAAGATAATTACAAAAAAACCGTCTTTTGCCATTTCCATAGCTTTTGATTGGACTTTTTTTACGTCAAAGCAAGTCAAATCGACAAGTTCATAGCCGCATTTTTCTACTTGTTCAAATACATCTTTGCTTTCACCATGACTTCTTATTATGCAGATACCTTGTGCATTTTCTTTTGGTTGAAATATTGTTTCAATCCCCAAATTTTCTAATTCAGCAATAACATGTGAATTGTGTATTAATTCACCTAAGACTGAAACTTTTTTGTCGGGATTTTCTTTTTTAATTTTCTTTGTAGTTTCTACGGCTCTTTTTACGCCGTAGCAAAAGCCTGCATTTTTGGCTAATTTGATATTCTTAATGGCTCTAAACCAACTTTCTTATAGAGTCAATATAATTAAATATTGCTAAATATATTTAAACATAAACATTTTTTTAGTACAATATAAATTATTAAAAAGGAGTTGAGATGGAATTTATTGAACAAGGCTCAAAAAATGATATACTTTATTGGTCTAAAAGGCTATATCAAAAAGATATGTCACCATCAACAAGCGGTAATGTTTCAGTTAGGACGTCTGATGGTGTTTTAATTACATCTAGCGGTGTTTGTCTTAATGATATGAATGAAGATGATATTGTTTTAATAGATTATAACGGCAATTTGGTTAGCGGAAACAAAAAACCATCTAGCGAAAAAATCATGCATACTGAAATTTATAATTGTAGAGATGATATAAATGCGATTATTCATTGTCATTGTCCTTTGATTACTGCTTTTTGCGTGGCAGGTAAGACAATGTGTGAGCCGATATTGCCGGATTTTGCTTTAATGTACAATGAAATTCCTTTGATTCCATATTATTGCCCGTCTACAATCGAATTGGCAGATGCTGTGGCTGATTGTTTTAGTAAAGACAATAATGTGGCTTTATTGAAAAACCACGGAGTTATACTTGGCGCTGATACATTGCAAAATGCTTTTTATCAACTTGAGGGTATAAGGGCATATGTACAAATATATTTTGGTGCACAAGTGATTTCTAGTCCAAAATCTTTAAATAAAAAACAAGTGGCCGAAATTAGACAACTTTACATTAAAAAATAGGAGAGTTATATGACAACACAAGTAATACAAGCTAAAAATGGTATTGTGACAGATGAAATGTATCAAGTTGCAAGAATAGAAAAAGTTGATGTTGAATATATAAGAGAAAAGGTTGCTCAAGGAAGAGTTGTTATTTTGAAAAATAATACAAGAGCAAATTCTATACCTACTGCAGTCGGTGAAGGTTTGAAAGTTAAAATCAACGCAAATATTGGTACTTCAAATGAAAAATCCTCTATTGACGAAGAGCTAGATAAAACAAGGGTTATAGAACAAGCCGGCGCTGATGTTTTAATGGATTTATCAACAGGTAAATATGTTGATGAAACACGTCAGGCTATTATTAATGCAACTAAATTACCTGTTGGAACTGTCCCTATGTATCAGGCAGGTAAGGAAGCTTTAGATGAATTTAAGGATATTGCCAAATTATCTAAAGATAAATTATTTTCTGACATTGAAAAGCAATGTAAAGATGGCGTTGATTTCATAACTGTTCATTGCGGTGTTACAAAGTTTGTTATTAATCAACTGGAAAAGCAAAAAAGATTAACAGGAATTGTTTCAAGAGGCGGCTCTATGCTTGCTTGCTGGATTAAAAAAACAGGGCTTGAAAACCCCTTGTATCAATATTATGATGAACTTTTGGATTTAGTTAAAAAGTATGATGTAACTTTATCATTAGGTGATGGATTAAGACCGGGATGTACTCAAGATGCAGGTGACAGAGCACAAGTGGCCGAAACAATTGTTTTAGGTGAATTAGTCAAAAGGGCTCGTGAAGCTGGCGTTCAGGCTATGGTTGAAGGCCCTGGGCACGTATCATTAGATAAAATTCCTTCTATGATTAAAACTATTAAGGAGTTAACAGATTATGCACCTTTGTATGTTTTAGGGCCTTTAGCGTGCGATTGTGCTCCTGGGTATGATCATATAACTTCAGCAATAGGTGGAACATTAGCTGCTTATCATGGTGCTGATTTTCTTTGCTATGTGACTCCTGCTGAGCATATTAGTTTGCCAAATTCAGCTCAAGTGAGAGAAGGAATAATTACGGCTAAAATTGCTGCTCATTGCGCTGATTTAGCCAGAGGCAACAAGGAAGCAATTGAGAAAAACTTTTTAATGTCTAAAGCAAGGGTTGATTTGGATTGGAAAGGACAAATTGAAAATTGTCTTGATAAATCAGCTTTTGATGGAGTTGATGTTGCCAAAGAAGGTAAGCCTTGTACAATGTGCGGGTCATATTGTTCAATGAAATTATTTAAACAACATTTTGATAAATAAAAATAAAATTGACGAGGTTGCATGCTTTTAATATAATTAATAGTATGCAGCCTCTAATTTCATCTGAAAATGTAGAAAAAGTCCTAAGTGAAATTTTATCCGATATTGCAGCTTGGCGCAAGGATATGATTCATTATATTAAGGATGAAAACCCTGAGTTAAATAGTGCCATCATTGAAATAGCTCAAAAAACCGAACTAGACCCAAAGGCTGTTGCGACAGGTGCTTATATGGCATATAAGTTACTTGAAAATGAGGGTGGGGTGTTAGATTTTGGAGCTGATAATGAAAATGATGAATAAAGTTTGGATTTGTTATGACTGAATTAAGTAAACAAGAAATTGAACAAGCAAAGAAGCTGGTTAATATGTCTAAAATTTCTAAGATTTTAGAAAATATTAGGGAAGTAATTGCGCTTGACAGAAAGCAAAAACAACCGTTAATCTTGAGAATTAATGAGGCTTTTATATTTAATATAGCTAGAAAAGCTATAGCAGAAAAAGAGTCTACTTTTATTATGTCTATTGCAGGTGAGAGTGCGTCAGGAAAAACTACATTAGTAAAAAATGCTGCAAAAGCTTGCCTTAAATCTGAAACAGATAGTGTATATAATGTAATTTGTTGCGACGATTATTACAAAGATGCTTCTAAGGAGTTGTCTCAAGCTGGCAGTTATGAAAAATTGTTTGAATCCGGTTTTAGCTTTGATACTCCGGATGCTATTGATTTAGCTTTAATGAAAGAACATTTAAAGTCTTTAAAAGCCGGAAATGAAATATATTCACCCTTATATAATTTTGTTACTTGCGAAAGCAAAAAGGATTCAATATTAAAAAAACCGGCAAAATTGATATTAAACGAAGGTTTGTATGTTTTACATGAATCTTTAAGAGATATTATTGATGTAAAAATTTATGTTTACACTCCTTTTGAAGTTATAAAAGAGCGTTGGTTTTCACGTGCTGCAAGCAGAGGAAAGACTGGTTTAGCAGCTCAAATGCAGTTTCATGATGTAAATCAAACCGCTTTTAGACATATTAGACCAACAATGGATATAGCGGACGTAGTTATTAACGGCATGACAAGCCAAGAATATATTGAGGACTTTATTCATCAATTAATTGAGGCTATTGTGAGTGTCACATCTGATAAACATTTATCATTGTAATTAATATTTTTCTTGACAATTAACATTTATATATTATTATAATAATTGTCCTTGGGGCGTCGCCAAGTGGTAAGGCACCTGGTTTTGGTCCAGGCATTTCGGAGGTTCGAATCCTTCCGCCCCAGCCAATAAAAGACCTCTTTAAGAGGTCTTTTTTAATGCCTATTTTGTTTTGCGTTCAAGTCGATTGGCAATTGACGATATTATATGACTTATTTTTCTTAAAAATTTTGTATGTAATTTTATTTTGTTTTTCTTAATGGGTTCAATACCAGATAATTTTTCCATTGATTCATTTTCAAAATCTATGCTTTTGTTATTGGTTCTAATATCTATTGAGTCATTGTCATGAGATTTTCTATATAGTTCTAATCTCATTTCACTTGGTAGTATTGTTCCTGCGTAGTCTTCTATAGATATATTGTTATTTTTTTTAGGTCTTGTTATTGAATAATTATTTTTTTCATTAAAAATTTGATTTTGGTTTTTATTTACAATCATTTTTTGTTTCCTTTTTATAAATTAATTACTTTTCCGCCAAGATAAATTAAATTACTTGTGTCCGGTATATTTTCGCTATCTGTGTATATACTGCCGTGTATTTCGCTAATTAATCCAAGAGATTTGATTTTCGAGTTATTCATAAATAAATTTTTTCCTACAACTCTTAAATCTCCTGTGTCTTCAAACATAGAATTTGTTATATAAAGATTTCCTAAGACTACTCTTAGATTGCCTAAACTTTTTGCTTCTGTCTCTGACAGATATGCATTCCCGCTTACAGATTTTAATTTTCCAAAATCTTCAATTTTGGATTTATTCATATATAGTGTTCTTCCAACATATTCTATGTTTTTTAATGATTTTAGTCCTGATCTTAATATATATAAATCTTTGCCTACTGTTCTTAAATTTCCTGTATCTTCAAAGTTTGTTGATGATATGTATAGGCTGCCATCTACTCTATCGACTTTACCAAGAGATTTGAGTTTACATTTTGATAGCCATATGTTTCCGCCTACATGTCTTAATTTTCCTGTGTCTTCAAGTGATGAACCAATTAAATCAAAGTCACCATATATTTCTTCCAAGTTATTTAAAGTTTTTAATTTTGAATTTCCTAGAATTAAATTCTTTTCTACGGTTTTTAGACTTCCTAAGTCAATTATTTTTGAGTCATATAGATTTAAGCTCCCGTGGATTGTTTCGATATTTCCAAGGCTTTTTGCTTTTGAATATCTAAAGTCTGCATCACCTTCTATTTCTGCAACATTGCTTAATAGTGCATCTTCGTCAATTCCGAGTTTATCAAAGGTAGTGTCTTCCGGTTGGCAAAAATGGGATATGATTAATTTTCCGTCCTCTCGTTTTCTTGTTGCTATTCCGTATTTATTTAAGAGTTTTTCTGCATTTGATTGTTCTGTTTTCCCGCTAAATGTTACGCTATCGTATTTTAATGGGTTTGTTTTGTGTTGATAATATATTTGTTGAGTTTTTTTATTTGGGTTTATATTTTGAGTTATGTAGTTTAAATTTTGTATTTTCATTTTATTTTAGCCTTTCCTTGTTTGATTTTGTGGCAAATATATAATGTTTGTAAATATATTTTTTTGCTTTTTTGCGCAAAAAAATATTTTCATGGTTTAATAAGGTACTACTAGATTCTAGCTCGAGGTATTATGAAAATAAATTCAACATATAATAAACAAATTTTTGGAAAAAAGCCAATTCTCAAATGTACTTTAAAAAGGAGAGATGACCAACAAAAGCAAAATGCAACACTTTATCTTTATGATAAAAAAAATCCCAGCGATATTGACGAAGTAGCTAATCTAAACTTTTCGCCAAATTTCAAAAGAAACTTTATGAGCTTTTTTTCTTCTCCATATTCTAAATTTTATGCTCTAAAAACTGACGACACCGATGAAATTGCGGCAAGTTGCCAAGTTAGCAAACATTTTTCACCTGCTTTTAATAGTTATAATGGTGTAAATACAATTATCGAGGAAATGGATATTGATTCAAATTTCGTTAATTCAGGATTTCCATTATTAGCTAAGATTGCATCAGATTCCTATGATAATGATGAAAATTTTATTTTGACTTCATGTAAAACAGATGAATTACCTGATTTGAATAAATTTGGATTTTCTCAATCAGGCTATGATAATTGGGTAATGCCTCAAAGAAGATATATAGAACTAATCGACAAAGCCGAGAAAAGAAGTTTGATTGAATATCTCGCTTAATATTTTGTTTGATTGTTCAATATGATTTAAAATTAGAATTTTTTATGTTCTTATTAGAAAGGTTGCGAAATCATGAAAATAGATTCTATTTTGTTGTCTAATTTAAAAAATTTTTCTTCTAAAGGTATAAAGGCTAGGAGCAATGTTTTTACACACGACAAGAATAATAACGATTTTTTTAAGCCTTTAACTTTTGATTATGCAATTAAATTTAAAGGCAGTGATTTTATTTCTAATATCGACAAATCAAAAACACCTGCTGTTGTTTATAATGTATTGGTTAATGCAAGACAAGCAGAAAATCAATCTAGGATTTTAGCCAATAGAAAGTCTGTTGAAGCAAAAGAACTATATGATGAAGTTTCTTTTGAAATTGATGATATTGTTAATAAGGCAAAAAATGTAAATAATTATCAGAAATCTTTATTTGGTAATGTTTTGTTAAATTCTAAAGAAGTGTACAGTGAGATTATGTCTTTGTTTGAAAATGGCGACGAGATTCTTTCAGATGGCACTATTAGAAAAGTATTTGTACACTCTCCTTTTTGTAAAACTCTTCGTGAGTATGATTCAAATGGTAATTTATTAAGAGAAGCAGCTATAGAAGATAACAGATTATTGGTAAAAGAAGGTTTTAAAACTCATTCTGACGGTTCAAAATCAATAGCTAAAGAATATCGATTTACAAATGGAAACTTAATGTCATATAAAGAAGGAACGAGAAAATTTTTGGACGGCACTATTAAAAGAGATAAGAATTTTCAATTTTTCTATGGCGAAATTCCATTTTACTATCATGAAGGTTATGAGCATTCTGCAAATGGTTCAATTAAAATCGCAAAGAGCATTACTCATAGCGCAAATGGCATTGTTTCTTATGGCGAAAATAATGAGTGGTTTAATGATGTTTTAAAAAGAGTGAATGAAGAAATTGTCGTTAAGGATGGTTTTCTTGTTTCTTATCTTAAAGATTTTTCTCTTTTGAAAAATAATACTAAAGAAATTGCTAAAAAACTCACTTGTGCTTCTGATGGTGTTCCAACAGATTTTTCTCAAGGAGTTGTTGAATCTCCAAATGGAAATGTTAAATATCATCAAAATGTTAAACTAACTAATGGAGTTATCGAAAAAATTATTTTAGACGGTAGTAAAGATTATTTTGGAAATATTACTGCATCTGAAGAATTTGATTATAATAATGGAAGATTGCAAGCATATAAAGCTGATTTTTTGCGCAGGGCTGATGATATTTTAATTGGAAAATTACTGCATTATGATAATAACAATAATATATCAAGGTTAAATGAGAATTATTTTCTTTCAAGAAATGTAGCTACATCTTGTGATAAGCAAATTAAATTTAGTAACGGAAATATGGTCGAATTTGCCGATCAAATTAGATATATACCCAATTCTTGTATGATTATTGG
>CALURR010000128.1 GCA_944323195.1 Candidatus Gastranaerophilales bacterium | reverse complement strand
GCTTCAACTTCTTCACCGATTAAAGTGATGTTTGGTTGAGTTTGAAGTGCAACTTCAAGACAAACATGAGAAGCGCTTCTTCCCATTAATTTAATAAAGTGCCAATATTTTTTAGCTGAATTAGCATCTCGTTGGATATTTCCAATTAATTCAGAATAAGTTTTTGTAGCTGTATCAAAACCAAACGAAATTTCTATTTGGTCATTTTTAAGGTCCCCATCAATTGTCTTAGGACAGCCTATTACGCTAATTCCTGTGTTGTTTTCAGCCATCCACTCAGCTAAAAGACAAGCGTTAGTGTTAGAATCATCACCGCCAATAATAACAATTGCACCAATATTAAGTTTTTTGCATACTTCTAGAGCTTTTTTGAATTGATCTTGCGTTTCTAATTTTGTTCTACCTGAACCAATAATATCAAAACCGCCGGTGTTTCTATATGCGTCAATGATTTCATCAGTCATTTCCATATATTTTCCATCAATAATACCTGATGGACCACCCAAGAAACCGTATAATTTATTTTCATTGTTTGCTGTTTTTAGGGCATCATACAAACCAGCTATAACATTGTGTCCTCCGGGTGCTTGTCCGCCTGATAGAATTACACCAATGTTTTTTGGTTCATTTGATAAATCTTGACCAACTGTAGCAAATTTTGCAATTGGTTTGCCATATACGTGTGAAAATAATTTTTTAATGTCTTCTTTATCGGCTACCGCTTCAGTTTCAGCGCCAAGAGTAAGTTTAATATTTTTAATGCCGTTTGCTAAAGCACCTGCTAATTTTGTTTTATAATTAAGTCTTTCTTTTTGTAGAGGTGAAATATCTCTCATCTTTAATCTCCTTTAACTTTTAATGACTTGATTATTGCACAAAAATAGTATTTATGAAATATTATTTTGCTAAAAGCAGATTGTAATTTTACAATCTGCTTTTAGTTGATTTTATTTTTTATTTTTTATTTTTTATTTAAAATTTTGTTTAACCAATTTTTTACCATTTTTAAAGGCTTCTTTGATTCCTCTTGTTCTCATGCGTCTATCAATAGAATCTTGTGGTTTGCCCCCTGTGTTATATTGTCCATATGCAGGGTATAAGATATAGCATTCATTATTTCTGTATGTATAAAATGAAATAAGTTCTCTGGCGTTTATATCATCCATGGATCTTCCTACACCAATTTCAAATACATCTGTATCTGGTGTTCTTTTTTCAATATATTCTTTAATTTCATTTAAGTTATCAAGCACTAATTTTCTGTCTTGGGGGCTAAATAATTTCATTGCGTCTCTAAGATAACCTTTAACTACATCTCTTTTTCCGCCTATATAGACTTTTCCTTTAAAGTTTATATTTGAATTAATTTTGCTTATCATAATCTCCCTTTCTTGTTTATAAATACCTGTTTGTTGATACAAAACGGAAAATAAATATTTTTTGCTAGTTTTTGATGATAATGTAAAATTTATACATAAATTCATTGGATAATTTAACAAAACAGGTAAAATAAAATTCACCTGTTTTGTTAAAAAAGTTATAAGCCATAATTATAGTTATGCTAATTTGTTTAAAATATAGTCAGAATTGCCATCTTCTTCTTGGGGTGTATAATTGATTTCTTTAACATATCTATTCATTGCTCTTGTCATATTTGAAAATATGCGTGTGATTGCTTTGGTTTTATCTTCCGGGCTAAATGTTCTTATGTATCCATTTTTGGGGTTCATATCATCTGTATCTACTCTAAGAGTTTTGATGATTCCTTGGTTTTTTCCAACGCTTAATTCTAGTGCATCACAAAAATCGTCATCAGTTGTTTCGTAACTAAAATTAATTTCATAGGTATCTTCATCGGGAGTTTGTAATTCAAGCATTTCTCTAAGGCCGTCTAAACCGGCGTTTATTCTTGCTTGGTCTGGTTCTTCAAAGGCGTTAATTGTTTCTTTTAATTGTCTTTTTTGTTCTAAAGTTTTTCCGCCAACATAAACTTTTCCTGCAAAGCTGATTGCAGAGTTAACTTTATTAATCATAAAGTTCCCTTTCTATTATCTAACAACACATAAGTATGCAAAATAAGAAAACAATATTTTTTAAAAAAACATATTATAATCTAATCTTGTGTAACAATTATAGCACCTGCATTATTTTTTTCAAGCTAATTTTTATTTTTTTGTTTTTATTAAAAAGACTGCTCTGGGCAGTCTTTTTAATTATCTTAATTTAACCAAATCAGCTTTTCTTATTCTGACATTTTGAGGTGTTATTTCAACAAGCTCATCATCTTGGATGTATTCTAGGGCATCTTCCAAACTCATAATTTTCGGTGCTTGAAGTGTTACCATAACATCGGCTGTCGCTGATCGCATATTTGTCATTTTCTTAGTTTTACAAACATTAACTGCGATGTCTTGCGGGCGATTACATTCGCCAACAATCATACCTCTGTACACTTTTGTTTTAGGGGTTATGAAGAATACGCCTCTGTCTTCAAATTGATGAAGTGCATAAGCAACAGCTTCACCGTCTTCATGGGCAATTAAAGAGCCTGTTCTTTGACGAGGAATGTCACCAGCGTATTCGTCATATCTGTCAAAAGTGTGATACATAATACCTTCACCTTTTGTCATTCTGATAAATTCAGATCTAAAGCCTATTAATCCTCTGGCCGGGATAGTAAAATCTATATTTGTTCTTTTTGGACCTGCATCCATAGAAACCATTTGTGCTTTTCTTGAGGCTAATTTTTCAATAACAGAACCCACAAATTCTTCAGGCACATCTACAATTAGGTTTTCAAAAGGCTCCATTTTAACGCCATTAACTTCTTTATATATTACTTCAGGTTTTGAAACTTGAAATTCATAGCCTTCTCTTCTCATAGTTTCAATTAAAATGCCAAGATGTAATTCGCCTCTGCCTGAAACTCTAAATACTTCAGTTGAATCTGTATCTTCAACCCTTAGTGATACATTTTTTTCAAGTTCGAAATATAATCTTTTTCTTAGCTGTCTTGATGTTACATATTTTCCTTCAGTGCCTGCAAAAGGTGAATCATTGATTGAAAAATTCATTTGCAGTGTTGGTTCATCAATTTTAATTAGAGGCAGGGCTACCGGATTAGATAGGCAAGAAATGGTTTCACCTATTTGAATATCAGAAAAACCTGCAATGCCAACAATGTCGCCGGCGAAAGCTTCTTGAATTTCTACTCTACCTAGGTCTTTAAACCCAAATAATTTAACAATTTTGCCTTTTTCTATTGTGCCATCAGCTTTTAGAAGTGCAACTTGTTCTTGAGATTTAATTGAACCGTTTTTAATTCTTCCGATTGCAATTCTTCCAACATAATCGTTGTAATCAAGTGTTGTAATTTGTAATTGAAGCGGCAAATCTACGTCTGCTTCAGGGCCTTCAATGTTTTCTATAATACAGTCTAATAATGGAAGAATGTTTTTATTTTCATCTTCTAAATTAACTTTTGCATAACGATTTAGAGAGCTAGAGTAAATTACAGGAAAATCAATTAAATCATCTCTATCTGTTAATTCTGTAAATAAATCAAAGACTTTATCGAGAGTTCCATCAGGGTCTGCCCCTGGTTTATCTATTTTATTAATTACAACGATTATTTTAATGCCAAGTTCAAGTGCTTTTGATAGTACAAATCTTGTTTGAGGCATTGGGCCTTCTTGGGCGTCAACAATTAATAAAGCACCATCAACCATGCCTAATACACGCTCAACTTCTCCGCCAAAATCAGCGTGACCCGGGGTATCTACAACGTTAATTTTTACGCCTTTATATTCAACAGCAACATTTTTAGATAATATCGTAATTCCTCTTTCTCTTTCAATATCGTTATTATCTAAAACACAAGTTCCCATTTCTTCGTGTTCACCAAAAACATTTGTAGCATCTAAAATACAATCTACAAGAGTTGTTTTACCGTGGTCAACGTGAGCTATGATTGCTATATTTCTAAGTTTTTTATTTTTCATTGTTGTTAATCTTTCTATTTTTTGCGACGTTTGTATAAAACTCGTGACAAAAATTATTTTACAATAAAAAAATTTTTGTGGAAAATAGGCAATTTTGTATATTTAGTAATTTTATATTAACTATGAAAATTGCATCATCGAATTTAGGTTTAAAAATAAATAGTGTTAAAAAATATTCAAAAGCTTCTTTTCTTGATTGTCCTAAGGATACTTTTGAATTAAAAAATAGTGATTTGAACTTTAGGGGTGTTAAAAAATCTTTTTTTGAAAAAATCGGGTTAATTAATCCAAGTAAAGACTTGGCAATTAGAATTATTCAAGAAGAATATGAGAAATTGTCACAAGAAATGGAACAGGATTTTAAAAGTAAGGGTTTAGTCTTTCAAAGGCCAAAATTGGAATTTAAAAACCTT
>CALURR010000127.1 GCA_944323195.1 Candidatus Gastranaerophilales bacterium | reverse complement strand
TGTTTTTATATAATGGTTCTAAAATGTTTACCACTTCTTGAATGGTTTGAGTAGGATTAAGTTCGATTGGGCTAAATTTCATAGCGTGAGCTTCTAATTTTGAAATATCTAAAATTTCGTTAATCATGCCTAAAAGATGAAGACTTGAAATTTGTATATCTTTAATATATTCAGCTTGCTTTGGATTTAAATCGCCAAATATTTTACTGTCTAGTGCTTGAGAAAAGCCAATTATTGCGTTCAGGGGAGTTCTTAATTCATGTGAAATATTAGCTAAAAATAGATTTTTTGTCTTATCGAGTTCTTGAAGTTTTTTGTGTTGTTTTTTAATTATTTCGTATGCTTCTTGTTTTTCAATCATTGCTTCTTGCATTGCTTTTAATTGAATTTTAAAAACTTCATTTAATTCATAATCTTTTATTTTGTAACTAATTATTTGGGATAGTGTTAAAAAAGATGTTTTGATTTCGGATGTAATTGCTTCATCCGAGCTTAAAGTTATAATCCCAAAAACAGATTGTTTAATTGCTAATTTTGCTAAAATTGTATTTGAATACAAGAGGTCATCTTTTGTTGTTTTTAATTCTTGAATTTTACTTTCTGATTCTATAAAATCATAGGCGAGTTTAGGGTTGATTGAATATGAATTTATTATTTTATTGTTTTTTACAGCGGCTTTTAGCGTTAAATTTGAGTTTTCGCAAAAGAAAATTCCTAAAGAAGAGTTTTTATATATAGATGACATCATCTCTAATACTGATTGATAAAAATTAAGATTTTTAACTTCGGTATCATTAATGATGTCATTAATTAAATTTAAACTTTTAGATAATATCTTTTCCATACTCCAATTATAAAATATGTTTAAAAATCTGTAAAAAAGTTAATATATTTTATAATTTGAAAATGTATCCGCCTTTTGTTGCGTTTTCTAATATATTTTGTGAAATTTTTGTTCTTAAATTTTTAATATATTTATACACATAATCTGTAGGTAAGCCTAAGATTGCAGCTAAATCTCTTGCGTAAACTATTTCGCCTTTATTTTCGATAAAATGGTTCAAAACAGAATCTTCTCTTTGTGTTAGAGGTTTTTTGTATGTAAGTTTTGATTTTATTTCTTTTATTGTGTTTGATTGAGATTCTGATAAGATTTTATGTTGAATATTTTGTGATTTTTCAGCTAATTTTAATATTTGATTTGAAGATTTTTCTCTTGAAGAGAATAATCTTTTTTCGTTTTGAATAACAATATCTATTATGTCATTTGTTTGTTTATCTTCTTCAAGAACTTTACCAAGTTTTTTTGCATATTCTTCCAGAGTTATTTTTTCTAAAGAGCTTCTCCACTGCTTGATTTCTTCTTTGGTTAGATATTGGCTCATTTATTCCCCCATAAAATGATAATCAATCTCGTTTGTTATATATGTTATATCATAACGAATGGCTGAAATCAGCAAATATTGCATAACGTAAATTTTTTTTAAAATAGTTAATATTATTCATTTTTTACTTGACAAGCTCATAGTGTTTATTTTTTTGCTTTTTGCTTGTTTGTTAAGATTTAAAAAAGCAGGTGATAACATCACCTGCTTTTTTGGTATTGTTTTTGATGATTAGTCTTGAGCGTGTCCTGCTGTTCCTAATACATCTCTCATTTTATGCATAACCATTTCTTTAACAGCTGTTCTTCCTGGTCCCATGTATTCTCTTGGGTCAAATTTTTCAGGATGTTCAACAAAGAATTCTCTTATTGTAGAAGTCATAGCTAATCTTAAATCTGTATCAATGTTAATTTTAGCTACACCGTGTTGAGAAGCGTATTTTAACATTTCTTCAGGAACACCTTGTGCATCAGGTAGGTTGCCGCCAAATTTATTGCATTTTGCAACAAATTCTTTAGGTACTGAAGATGAACCATGAAGAACGATTGGATAATCACCAAAACCGGCTTCTTTTAGAGCATCTTTAATTTCTTTTAATCTTTCAAAGTCAAGTTTAGCTTCGCCTTTGAATTTATATGCACCATGGCTTGTTCCGATTGCAATAGCTAATGAATCGCAACCTGTTTGTTTAACAAATTCTACTGCTTCTTTAACGTTAGTATATTTAGCGTCTTTAGCATCAACGTTAACATCATCTTCAACGCCGGCTAATTTACCAAGCTCAGCTTCAACTGAAACTCCTCTTTCATGAGCGTATTCAACAACTTTCTTAGTTAGGGCAACATTTTCTTCAAAAGGAAAACGAGATCCGTCAATCATTACTGATGAGAAACCGCCATCAATACAAGCTTTACAGATTTCAAAATCTGCACCATGGTCAAGGTGAAGTGCAATAGGTACTGTTGTTGTAGCTAGAGCAGCTTCAACAAGTTTTAATAAATATGTTTGGTTTGCATATTTTCTTGCGCCGGCTGAAACTTGAAGAATGATTGGTGATTGAGTTTCTTCAGCAGCTTCTGCAATACCTTGTAAAATTTCCATGTTGTTAACATTGTAAGCACCAATAGCATAACCGCCTGCTAGTGCTTTTTTGAACATTTCATTTGTTCCTACTAGTTTTCTTTCTGCCATAAGTTTTTATCCTTTAAATAAAATACCTCTACATGATTTAATTTATATCAAAAACATTTTTTCTACAAGAAATTTATTGTATGATAATATTTATTTGAGGTGAATATGAATAGAATTAAGTTAGCAATTGCATCTGATCATGGCGGGTATGTTTTAAAAAATGATTTGTATAAGCGTTTATTGATTAAAGGCTATGACATAGTGGATTTTGGTACAAATTCTACTGAGTCTTGTGATTATCCTGTGTATGCAAAAAAGGTATGTAGCGCCATTTTAAATAATGAAGTTCATTATGGTATTTTAATATGCGGTACCGGACTTGGAATGCAGATGGCGGCAAATAGGTTTAAAGGAATAAGGGCTGCGTGTGTATCTGATACATATAGTGCAAAAATGTCTAGATTACATAATAACTCGAACGTATTAACCATGGGCGCTAGAGTAATTGGCGAAGGGTTGGCATATGATATAGTTGATGTATGGCTTGGCACCAATTACGAGGGTGGAAGGCACGAGAAAAGAATTAAAATGCTTGATGAATAATATTTTTCATTGTAGAATTTTGAAGTGGATAAATTAATTAACTTTTTATAAGGAAGTTTACATGTTCGAAAGATTTACGGAAAAGGCAATAAGGGTTATAATGCTTGCGCAAGAAGAATCTCGCAGGCTAGGTCATAATTTTGTTGGTACTGAACAGCTTCTATTGGGGCTTATCGCAGAAGGTACCGGCATTGCTTCAAAAACCTTGAAATCAATGGGCGTTAATATCAAAGAAGCAAGAGAAGAAGTAGAAAAAATAATAGGCCGCGGTTGTGGTTTTGTTGCAGTTGAAATCCCCTTTACTCCAAGAGCAAAAAAAGTTTTAGAGTTATCTTGGGATGAAGCAAGACAATTAGGGCATAATTACATTGGTACAGAACATCTTCTTTTGGGTTTAATCAGAGAAGGTGAAGGTGTTGCTGCTAAGGTTTTAGAAAATCTTGGAGTTGATTTAAATAAATGCCGTTCTAATGTTATTAAAATGCTTGGTGAAACAAAAACAACCTCATCTTCATCCGGTTCAACTCTTGCTGCAGCCGGTGTTTCACAAAAAAGCGCCAAAACACCATCATTAGATGAGTTTGGTACTGATTTGACTCTTGCTGCTCAAGAGCAAAGATTAGACCCTGTTGTAGGTCGTGAAAAAGAAATTGAACGTGTAATTCAAATTTTAGCCAGAAGAACTAAAAACAATCCTGTTTTAATTGGTGAGCCTGGGGTTGGTAAAACTGCTATTGCTCAAGGCTTAGCGCAAAGAATTGTGGATTGCGAAGTTCCTGATATTTTGGAAAATAAAAAAATAATTCAGCTTGATATGGGGCTTTTGATAGCCGGTACAAAATATAGAGGCGAATTTGAAGAGCGTCTTAAAAAGATTATGGATGAGATAAGACAAGCAGGAAATATAATTCTTGTAATTGATGAAATGCATACTTTAATCGGCGCCGGTGCTGCTGAAGGTGCTATTGATGCAGCTAATATTTTGAAACCTGCCCTATCTCGCGGAGAAATTCAGGTAATTGGTGCAACCACTTTGGACGAATATAGAAAGTATATTGAAAAAGATTCAGCCCTAGAAAGACGTTTTCAAACAGTTATTGTTGATCAACCTTCTATTGAAGAAACTATTCAAATTATTAAAGGTTTAAAACCAAAATATGAAGAGCATCATAAATTAATTATTTCTGATGAAGCTATAGTTGCGGCAACGGAATTATCTTCAAAATTTATAACTGAAAGATTTTTACCCGATAAAGCTATTGATATTATTGATGAAGCAGCATCAAAAGTTCGTTTGAATGTTTCAACATTGCCTCCTGAGGGTAAAGAACTTGAAAAAGAATTGAAAACTATTATCAAAGAAAAAGAAGATGCAATCAGAAATCAAGAGTTTGAAAGAGCTTCAGATTTAAGAGATGATGAAGCTAATTTAAAAGAAAAAATCCATGAAATATCTGAACAATGGAGAGAAACCCAAGATGAAAATAAACCAACAGTTGGAGTTGAAGAGGTTGCTCAAGTTGTTTCAACTATAACCGGAATTCCTGTTACTAAAATAACTGAAGCTGAATCTGAAAAGCTTTTGAAGCTTGAAGAAACTCTTCATAATCGTGTTATAGGACAATCTGATGCTGTTGTATCACTTGCAAAATCAATCAGACGTGCTCGTGTTGGCTTAAAAGCACCAAACAGACCAATCGGAAGTTTTATTTTCTGTGGTCCAACCGGTGTAGGTAAAACCGAGTTAGCTAAGGCATTGGCTGAAGCTGTGTTTGGCTCTGAAGACAACATGGTTAGAATTGATATGTCTGAATTTATGGAAAAACACGCAACATCAAAATTGATTGGTTCACCTCCAGGGTATGTTGGTTATGATGATGGCGGAAATATGTGTGAAATTATCAGAAAGAAACCTTATAGTGTTGTTCTTTTTGATGAAATTGAAAAAGCACATCCAGATGTATTTAATATCATGCTTCAAATATTGGATGATGGTCGTTTAACTGATTCTAAAGGTCGTCATATCAACTTTAAAAATACAATCATTATTATGACTTCTAATGTTGGCGCAAGCATGATAACAAATACTCAAAAGCTGGGTTTTTCTGTTTCCGGAGATGATAAAAAAGATAAATATGAAAAACTAAAAGAAACAGTCAATGAAGAACTTAAAAAATCATTTAGGCCTGAATTTTTAAATAGGGTCGATGATATAATTGTGTTTGCTCATTTAAGTCAAGAAGAGATAAGACAAATTGTTGATTTAATGTTGAAAGACTTATTTAAACGCTTGTCTGAAAGGGATTTGACTATTGAAGTAACTGATGCCGCTAAAGATTATCTTGCAAAAGAAGGATATTCTGAAGCATATGGCGCAAGACCGCTAAGAAGAGTAATCCAAAAGAAAGTTGAAGATGTTTTAGCAGAAGAAATTTTAAGCGGAAATTATCAAGCAGGAACTAAACTTTTGATGGATTATCGTGACGATAAAATCGTTATTGAAAAGAAAGAAGATTAATTTAATATATTAATAATTAAAAGCTCCCATATTGGGAGCTTTTTGCATGTTAAGAAATGTAACAAATAAAGCAGATTAAGCAATTTTCAATTTTATATATACTTTATATATATGTAAGACATAAACAAACCCCATAAATAAAATTTAAACACACTAATCACACACTAACCTTTCATTACGAGAATCAAGAAAAAACAGATTTTCAACCCTCTTAATTATTAAGAGGGTTTTTGTTATTGTTAATTAATTTGTATTTTGCAAGGCAGTCAATAAAATTTGTTTTCAAGTTTTATAATTGCGTAAGTTAATTTTGGTAAAAATGCAAATTTCTCATTATAAAAATTTAAAAAAAGAATCTTTGTATATTAATAATATGCCTTCTAAAGTTTATAGACAAATAAGTTTTTCAGGAGGCGAATTTCAAAATTCTCATAATGACAATTGCTCTATTTCTAAAGAAGCTGCTTCATCTGCTTTAAAAAGTTTTGTATCTTTTTCGCAATCTGTTTATTGTTATTTAAAGATTATGACTGCAAGGGATTCTAATGGCAGGGATATATTTAGCCAAGATACTATTGATGAATTGCGGGATTCTGACTTAGAATTAAGATTAAAAACCGTAAGATTAGCTAATAAACTTAAAAATACAATTCCTTGTGGAGTAAATGGCGGTCGATATATTTTATTTTTGTCAAAAATGGAAGACGAAATTCAGCAAAAAATTGTAGAAATATCTAAAATAGCCAATAAAGGCGATTGTATTTTGCAATTACCTATTTTGGCTCAAATTGCACAAAATGGTAAAAAAGCTTGTGATAATGCACTAAAGATTGTTTCTCATAAAGATAGGCGTGGAGATTTATTGCTTGCTTATCCGTCACGAGTTCCTAATTTGTCAATAGAAGATGATGATGTCATAAATAGAGCAATACATTTTGCATATATGACAAACGAAAAAGGCGAAAAATTGATTAACGATCCTGCGGTAGTTTATTTTTTGTCGAAAAAAGATGAACAAACACAAGAAAATGCAATTAGGCTTTTAAATATTACCGATAGCAACAAAAAACCATTGTTCAGTGCTTCTATGAGCCTTTTGGATATTGCTTCATGTTCTAGAGAAAATCAAGATAAAGCCGTTGAATTAATCAATAAAAGAGATAAAAACGGAGTAAAAATTTTTACACAAAATGATGTTTCACGTTTTGTCAGATTAAGCGATGAAGAACAGCAAAATGCTTCAAGGTTATTAAATTTAACCAATAGCAGCGGACATAGTTTGTTTTCGACATTTGATGCAATTAAACTTGCATCAATGGAAAATAATGTTGTCGATATTGCAATCAGATTGGCGTCAATAAAGGCAAAAGATAATAAAAATTATTTATTTGATGCTTATTTTATTTCGTCTTTGGCTGATAAATTAGCTAAAATTGCAGAATGTAAACCCTCTGCTGTGGATGATTTTCTTAATTTTCATAAACTAATAAATGTCAAAGGTGAAACTTTGCTAAACGACAAAATTATTTTTAGCTTAATTTCATCTCCTGCTGTTTTTGATTTTAATCAAATAAATCAAACATATAAAAAACATAATTCTTTAATAAATCATATATTCTATTTTAACGATATATATGATAATACTGTATCAGTTTTGATTTTGAAGCTTTTTGGCCTAGCGGATATCGTATATTCTGATTTAGATTTATCAACAAGATTAGAAATAATAAAAGAGCTTCAAGCAATTTTAGATTCTGATTATTTTACAGATGAGCAATTGGAATTGCTCCAAATTGATTCTATAATTTCAGGATTGCAATCTTCAATTCAAAAAACCATAACTCCGACAAAAGTTTCTCAAGCAGATGTAGTGCAAATGTTCAAAGGTTTCTTTGCAAATAATAATCCTGAATTGGAAAAACTTTTAAAAGAAACTGATTTTACAATTTATCAAAAAAAAGGGCTTCCTTTGGTTTATACAAGAGAGCAATTTCTATCTGATTTTAGTCGAGTTTTATCTGAAATGGATGAAACATCTAAGGCTAAATTGTTAAATAAAATGCAAATAACTTTGGTAAACAATGATATAGGAAAATTGGCGGGTTACAATAAAATAATAAATCTTGATTTTCTTCCTGAGAATACCCATGAACAAAAAGCACTTGAATTAGCTAAAAAGTTTATCTTGGAAAATAAGGTGAACACTAATAATGACAAGTTGAATAATGCTCTTAATTCTTTAATTAAAGGTATGCCTGAATTTATTAATATTATTGGTAAACTTCAACATAAAACTCAAGATTATTCTGTAGATATTCATATTTTAACGGTATTAAACTATATTTTAAATAACCCTTTATATGAAACATTATCTGATATTGAAAAACTGTGCATAAAATTATCAACAATAGTACACGATATATCTAAACCTCAAGGAATAAATGATAAATCTCACCCTATGCTTTCTGCGCTATATGCAAGAGATATTTTGACTAAATTTAATTTACCTTGTGAAATAAAAGACAGAGTTTTTGAGCTTGTTAAAAATCATCACTGGCTTGAATTGTATAATACTGAGCAAAAAGATGTATCTTATATAGCTTCATTATTCAGAAGAAAAGGTGATATAAAAATTGCAAGAATTATGGCTGAAGCTGATTTAAAGGCTATTGATAAATCTCAATCGTTATACAATGCTTTTAAAAGTGCTCTTGATGATCCTATGCAAAAGCCTATTGATGAAAAAATCAATTTTATCAATAAAACAGGTCAGATGTTTGTAACTTCAAAAATAGTTAATAAATCTTTAATTCCAAAAGTTGAATATAAGGGTGAAACATATAAGGTTGTTGATTTTACAAAATTGCCAAAAGATTTTGATCTTGCTCAATATGGTTTCAGTCCAAATACTACTCCTGAGAATTTAAGACTGTTGGTGCATATGCTGCCTGATTTTGATTTGCAAGGGATAAATACACTTTTTGATTTAGGTAATCCAAGCTATGAGGGTTATTTGTGTGCTTCATATATTTCATTAGATGGTAAATCTACGTATGAAAATAAAAAATATGGCGTATGTTTAGATGCTGAAAATGTAAATATTGCAAATGCTTATTTTGAAACTCAACTTTCAGGCAGACGCAAGAATTTTTCAAAATTTATCAGCGCATTGTGTGCAAACAACACATATAGGAATTTTACGGTTAATTTTATTAAAAAAGAATTAGGTCTGTCTGATGATGAGTATGCTGAATTGTTTTTTAGGATACAAAATTTAAAATATGCTTCTCAATTTGATAATCTTTCTCCATTTAAGATTAACGATAAAACAATTGATTCAAAAAGAATTAAAGAGGCTATATTGGCTGCTGATGAACAATTGATAAGAAGAAATGGTGATTTAAAGTATAATGAAGTAAATGTTTACACTCCTAAAACTACTGCACTAATTGCAAAAACAAACAGCCTAGCTAGTGTACCTAAAAAAATGCTTGATTATTCAAAAGAACATGATTTGCCTATTTATATTTTAGGAAAAGACATATAAATAATATTTACATAAAACATGTAAATTATTTTTACAAGCATGGTTTAAATATTTTTTCTTGTGATATTATAATTTCATAATTATTATTACATATTTAGAAGTTAATCTTTGGTTTGGTGATTAACAAGATTGATATGTTAAGAAATGTAAAGATTAATAAAAAAAGATTTTCATTCTTATTCTTGTTAAGCGAACTTTTATTAAATAAAATTGAATAAATAAGCTAAAAAAATAAACAATATTCAAATAATATATAATATGTCATTGAATTTATTTATTATAATCTTGTGCTATATTATAAAAATAGCAAAGGGAATATCATGAAAAAACGACAAAAAATTACAATTTCTTATGAAGGTTCGGATTATAGTGTTGAAGTTATGAAATTATTAAAAGTAATCTCATATTTAAAAGATGAAACCATAAAAGATGCATCAGAAGAAAATATTGCAAAGCTATTAGAGGAACTTCAGCTTTATGATGAAGTTTTCTTGAGGAATATTAATAAGGCTTAGCTATTTAATATTTTGTAATTGATTTTGTGATTTTTTAATTGCAGCTTGAATTAAACCTCTAAATAGAGGGTGCGGTCTTTGAGGACGTGATTTAAACTCAGGATGGAATTGGCAAGCAACAAAGAAGTCGCATTTTGGATTTTCGACAATTTCAGCCAGAAGTCCATCAGGACTTGTTCCTGAGATTACAAGACCATTTTCGATTAAAAGATCTTTATAATCATTATTAAATTCAAACCTATGTCTGTGGCGTTCATGGATTAATTCTTGACTATACAGTTCATATGTTTTTGTGTTTTTCTTTATTTTACAAGGATAACTTCCTAATCTCATAGTTGCGCCGTAGCCTGCTATATTTTTTTGTTCTTCCATAAGGTCTACAACTTTATAGTTGGCATTTTTATTGAATTCTGTTGAATTGGCATTTTCCAGCCCTGCAACATTTCTTGCAAATTCTATAACTGCACATTGCATACCAAGGCATAGTCCTAAATATGGAATATTGTTTTCTCTGGCATATTGAATAACTTTTAATTTTCCTTCAATACCTCTTACGCCAAATCCTCCGGGGACAATTATTCCGTCAATATTATTTATGACTTTTTTAACATCATCCATGGTATGAATGTCTTCAGAAGCAATCCATTTTATATTTATTTTTGCGTCATTTTCAAAACCTGCATGTTTTAAACTTTCAACAACTGAAATGTATGCGTCGTTTAATTCTGTGTATTTTCCTGCCAGAGCTATATTTATTGTCTTTTGAGGGTGATTAATTTTTTTAACCAATTCTTCCCAAGGTTCAAGGTTTGCTTCTTTTTCCTTGAGTCCGAGGATTTTACTGATTTGTTTTACAATTCCTTGTTGCTCTAAATAAAGTGGTACTTCATATATTGATTTCATATCTTTACATTCGATGACACAATCTTTGTTTACTGAACAAAAAAGAGCTAATTTGTCTTTTTCGTTTTTGCCTACAGGAATTTGCGTTCTTAAAACCAGCATCTCAGGCTGTATTCCATAGCTTCTTAATACATTTACACTGTGTTGAGATGGTTTTGTTTTCAGTTCGCCTGATGTTGGTAAATATGGCAGTAAAGTTACATGGATTGACATTGAATTTTGTAGACCAATTTCAGAGCGGAATTGTCTTATTGCTTCAATAAAAGGCAAGCTCTCAATGTCTCCTATTGTACCTCCGATTTCGGCTATTAAAATATCAGGATTATCTTTTTTGGCTGCTTGAATTAATCTTGATTTAATTTCTCCTGTAATATGGGGAATCATTTGTACTGTTGCGCCCAGATATTCGCCTTTTCTTTCCTTATTTATAACTGTTTGATATACAGAACCTGATGTAACATTATTGATTTGAGATAAATTTGTATCAATAAATCTTTCGTAATGACCTAAATCAAGGTCTGTTTCAGCACCATCTTCACACACAAATACTTCGCCATGTTGAAAAGGGCTCATTGTTCCGGGGTCAACATTTATATAAGGATCAAATTTTTGAATTGAAACCTTGTAACCTCTTGAAACCAAAAGCCTACCTAAAGAGGCGGCCACAATCCCTTTTCCTAAGGAACTAACTACGCCGCCTGTTATAAAAATATATTTTGTCATATAACCTCTTAATTTATCTTTGGAACTTTGAAATATTCACCTTCTATATCCGGTGCGTTTGACATAAGTTCTTCTCTTGTATTTTCGTAAATCTTTTTATCTTCGCGCATAACGTTAACAAAGTCGATAGGATGATTCATTGGTTCAACTCCTGTTGTGTCAACTTCATTCATTTTTTCAACATGCGCTAAAACATCACCTAATTGGTGTGTAAACATCTCTTTTTCATCTTCGGTTAATTCTAATCTTGCTAATTTAGCAACGTGTTCAACATCTTTTTTTGTAATCATAATTTTTTCCTTCAATTTATAACTTAACAAAAATCTTTAGATATTGCAATTTATTGTTAAGTTAATTTATAATAATTTTAAGTATGGATATGAAAAGTAATATTTTAATTGTAGAAGATCATGCACTGACTTCTTTTGCTCTTAAAACATCATTAGAAATACAGGATTATACAAATAATATTTGGGTGGCAGAGACCGCTCAAAGTGCGTTTGATATATGTGAAAAAAACAAAATAGATTTAGTATTGATGGATTTAGGGTTGCCTGAAATAAATGGAGTTGAAGCAACAAGAAGACTTAGGGCAAAGTATGAAAATATAAAAATAGTTATATTGACATCGCATTGTGAAAAAGATGAAGTTTTGGCTTGTCTTGAAGCCGGAATTTCAGCATATTGCACTAAAGATATTAAGCCTGAAAAATTGTCTGTCGTTATAAAAGATGTTTTAGACGGTTCAATGTATTTTGATGCTGCAGTTTCAAGGTTTGTTATGCAGACGACATCAAAAAATAATTCTAAGTTTGCCAATATTTCTATAAAAGATTGTTACAATTTGACTCAACAAGAAAAAAGAGTGTTAATATTATTAGCGACAGGATATAATAATTCTCAAATTGCCAAAGAGTTATCAATATCTGTAAATACAACAAAAGTACATGTTTGTTCTATTTTGCAAAAAATGAATGTTGAAGATAGAACACAAGCAGCCATAAAAGCGATAAGAGAGAATTTGATAGTATGAGTTCACTGGGAAGAATTTTAATAATTGATGATAATTCTAAACTTTTAGAAGACGCTCTTCCGATGTATGGATATGAAGTTAAAGTTGCACATGACGGACTTCTTGGTTTAAAAATTTTAGATGAGCAAAAAGATTTTGATTTGGTGTTACTAGATGTAGTTATGCCCAATTTGGATGGTTGGGAAACTTTAAAAGCAATTCGAAAAAATGAAAAAATCTCTAAAATTCCTGTTATAATGTTAACTTCAGTATCTGAAACAAATAAGCAAATTTCAGGGCTTAAATTTGGTGCTGATGATTACATTGTAAAGCCTTTTGTACTTCCTAATTTATTAGCTCGTATTGAAGCGTTATTAAGGCGCTCTTCGTGGAATAAAGACACTAAAGAAGTAAAAGCTTTACCTTTTGTTAAAGATGAGCAAATATCTCCTTTGACTTCAAGAGAAAAAGAAATACTTTCTTTGGTTGCAAAGGGCAGTTCAAATTCTCAAATAGCTCAAAAGCTTTTTGTAAGAGAGGTAACAGTTAAAACGCATCTTAATAGTATCTACAAGAAATTAAATGTTGACAATAGGGTGCAGGCAGTATTATTGGCACAGCAGACGCAGATAATTTAAAGGGTAAATATATGGCACAAGAAAATTTAGTTGATTTAATTTTAAATGATTACGACTCATTTGTTGAGTATCATAAAGAAAATTCTGATTTAGATATATCTGAAGCAGATTTTTCTCATCAAAATTTTGAAAATGCCGATTTTACAAACATAGATTTTTCCGGAACAAGCTTTCAAGAAAGCAATTTGGTAAACATTAAATTTACCGATTGTGATTTAACAAGTGTAGATTTTTCAAGAGCAACAATTTCTGAGTGTGATTTTTCAGGTGCTATTTTAAATGGCACAACATTTAATTATGCAACTGTTAACTTTTGCAATTTTTCTGATGCTGATTTAGCTGGGGCAAATTTTTCTGAAACAGATTTATCTGACAGTGATTTATCTACAAGTGAAAATTTAGAATCTTGCAGATTTGATGAATCTACAATTTGGCCTGATAGTGAAAAATTACCTGAGGATTTTGACTGCACATATAATTATGATTTGTCTTCTTTAAGAGAAGAAGATGAAAATAGCGATAACGATATTTATTAATTGTTGTCTATGATTAATTCAAGGTTATTTGCGCCAATTATGCGTGTTTTATCGTTTTCTTTTTGATAGGCACCCGGTTTTATTAAAAAGACTTTTGTGTCTTCATAATATGTTATATTATGACCGCCTTGATATAATATAACTATATCATCTTTGAATGCTTCGCAACTTTTTATGTAAACGCCTTTTTCGCTGTAGAAGTCAATTCTCATTGAACCTTGTTGTATGACAAAAATTTCATCTACTCTGGTTGTTTCTTTGTTTAGATGATTATGATAATGGGCGCCGGTTTTGTAGTCTTTTTGAAAATTGACAATGCCAAACTGAATTTCATCAGCGTCATTTGTAAAAAAAGTTGTATCTTTTGGATATGACTCTGCTTTAATTATTTTTGCATAGATAATATTATTATCTTCAATTAATTTCATCTAGACCGTAATTAATTTATTGTTTTCATCCACATGCGCAATTTTTGGTTCAAAGTTTTCTTGTTCTTCAAAAGTCATCATTGCATATGCAACTATAATAACTTTATCTTTAACTTGAGCTTTTCTTGCCGCTGCACCATTAAGGCATATTATGCCGGAGTTTTCTTCTCCTTCGATAACATAAGTTGAAAACCTTTCGCCATTGTTTATGTTCAAGATTTCAACTTTTTGATTTTTCTTAATGCCGACTTTCTTTAACAACGCTTTGTCAATTGTTATCGAACCCACGTAATCAAGGTTTGCCTCTGTTACGGTTGCTCTGTGTATTTTTGCATATAAAAATTCGCTAATCATAGTATTATTTTATCATAAAAAATAATTTAATATTAACTTTGTTTTTTTCTTGTTTTTCTTGTTGTGCAAAATTTCTTTTCGCAAACTGAGCTATTTGTACATTCTAAATGGCTTGTACTATAGGTCATAAGTATAACTTGATTGCCAAATTTGTCTATAACTCCGCAATGATTTTTATCAATGCAAGCTCTAATGTAGTATTTGCCTGTGGGACACAAGAAGTCATATTTTGGTTCAATTATCCAATTACCTTTTTTATCTATTGTGCCGTATTTTTCAATATTTTTATTATTATATATTGAAACTATTGCGCTTTCACCTTTAAAATCATGCGCATGAACAAAAATTGGTTTGATTACAAAGATATTTTTATTGTTTTGGTATCCGTATTTTTTAATGCTATTGTCATATTTTTTTGTCAGTTTTTTATCTGTTAGTTTGATATAAGCATATTTGAAAGGGAGTAAAATTTGTGCAATTGCTCTTGTTGGACATTGATTTAGCGGAATTATTGTAGTATGTGTTCTTTTTTCTATGAAGCCGAAACTATTTTCTGATTTAATTGGGTAAAATAGGCAATCGGTGTAATATGCAAATGCTATTTCGGCAATTACAAAAAAACCTAGAATAAATACAACTATTGAACAAATTTTTTCTATTTTTTTAATCATATGGTTATATTACCACATTTTTTAAAAAAAAATATACAAAAAATAATGCGGTTATAAACCGCATAAGTCAAGAAAGGAATGGTTAGACTATTAACTAACTTGATTATTACACATAAAAAAATACTAATGCAAATATATTACTAAAATGTTACATATACTGTACAAATTGTATAGTAATACTTGTATGGTTATGGTTTAATTTATCCCTCTTTCATCCAAGAATTTTTCAACCTCTCTCATTAAAGATTTTCTTATCTCTTTATATGAGTTATTGTTTGTTATGAATATCTCGCCAACTCCTGAAATTACATAGTTTATATTTATGTTGTATTTTATTAGAAGTTTGTCTAATAAAGCTATACTTGGAAGGCATTTACCTGTTTCTATGTTGGAAATGGCTTGTTTTGTCAACATTAGTTCATCAGCTAGTTCTTTTTGTGATTTGTTAATTAGTTTTCGTATTTGTTTTAATCTTGTTCCAATGTTACTCATATTTATTACTTTTTATAAACTACTACTTGACATATGTAAATTGTTAATGTACTCTATTTACATAAATGTCAATTACATTATAACACAATAAATTATTTATTGACATAAATTGTATGGAATTAGGAAACATGAAAAAAAATTTACGAGATAGAATTATGCGGGAGCATAGGTTTATTGCTAAATGTATATTTCAAGGCTTAACTATTGCTCAAATCGCAAAAAAGCTTGGTTGTTCCGAATCAACTGTGTCTAATCGATTAAATAGTCTTTTTAAAAAGTACAAGGCTAAAAATCGTTTTGAATTTATTATCAGTGTTTTTGGGCAAATTATTGAAAATCAAAAAATTTTATACAATAAAATTGAAGTTGAAAATTTGAAATTGAGAAAATCAATTGAGACTTTACTTCAACAATCACAAATTTAATCAAATTCATTCCAAAATATTATATTTTTACTTTTTAACTCTCTACTTATTCGATTTTGACCCGATTGACGGGTCTTTTTTTTAGAAATTTTTCTTGTTTAGAACATCTAAATACAAAAATTTATACTTTTGAGCAGATTCTTCCCAAGAAAATTTTGTATTTATGCAATTTTTGATTATGTTTTTAAAATCTTCTTTTCTGTCGTAATATGTCCAAATTGCATTTTTGATTTCGTTAAGCATTGATTGAGCATCATAACCAAGGAATTTAAAACCAGTAGCTTTTTGATTTGGATAAGCAATAATTGTGTCGTCTAAACC
>CALURR010000126.1 GCA_944323195.1 Candidatus Gastranaerophilales bacterium | reverse complement strand
AAATACGATTTTGAATATATTTAACATAATTTGAGGAGATAATTATAACATCAAATCTTTTTAATATAAAGTGATTTGAATTTTATTTTTTGCTTTATAATTTTAAACCCTCTGTAGCTTGTGAATTCAGAGGGTTTAGATTTTTAATAAAGATTTAAATTCTATTCAGTAATTTTTTTCCAGCCGTTTTTTGTCATTTGGTATTCTTTTACTGTCGTATAATCATAATCAGATTCGTAACCTTCTGTGTATTTTATTGGTTTTCCGTTTTTTAAGATAAGCTCTCTTGTATGAACTATCCAATCTTTATGCGAATTTTCATATTGCATAGTAACAGAAATTTCCCCTTCGTCAAGATTTGGGTGTGTAAGTGTTGGCGCAAAAGTAACTGTTTTTGTTATAGGAGGTTTTTTTGGGTCGGTTATTTCAATTTCTGAATATTCGTCCAGTTTGCCATCTGAAAATTTTATACTTCTTATTGTTTGTTGATTTTGTGCGTCATTTTCTTTGTATACACAGGGTTGATTGCATATGGTTTCATATATTATGTTAGTTTTGGGTAAGGTATCGTAGAAAACTCCACCATTTTCTTCATAGCTTCCGGTTGAGAAATTTAATTTTCTATCATAAGACATTTTTCCGCTAGGATGCCAAAAGATATTTTCAAGATAAAAATCCAGTTTATCTTTATTGTCTTGTCTTTTGGTGTATAATTCTTTCCCTATTCTTTCTGATCCATTAGGGAATTTTTTAGAATTTTCTTTAATTGATATACTTCCGCCATGTAAGTAGAAAGTTGTTCTTCTTTTAACTTTTCCATTTTTGTCTAATTCTTCCATGATTGTATTATTGTCAGAATTTTGTGTTATTTTAACTGACGGATTATTGCTGTTATTTTTGTTTCTTTCGTATACTCCCATTACTTCATCGTATAATCTTTGGGCATTTTTGGCTGTTTCGTTTTTTTGTTTTTCTGCATTTGCTATTAAACTTTCTGCGGTTTTATTTGCTGATTCATAAAAGTTGTAAAGTTCTTGAATATGTTTTGATGTTGAGTTGGTTTGTTTTTTTATGGGTTGAGTTTTGTTTGTTGTGCTACTTTTGATCGCAACAGCATTGTTTGCACCAATCGCTTCAAGGCTGTTAAGTGCTTTGATTGGGTCTTGCATTTGTTTTGTTGGAGCGTTTATTTTTTGTTGTGCTTGCTGGATATTCCTTTTCGCTTTTTGATTGCCTTTAAAAATTGAGACTGAACTGATGGAATTAATTAACATGTTGTTTCCTTTATGTTGATGAATAATAAAAAAACCACTCGTTTGAGTGGTTTTAATGGTGGGCGTTGAGAGGCTCGAACTCCCGACATCCTCCTTGTAAGGGAGGCGCTCTACCAACTGAGCTAAACGCCCTTCCGTAATTATTATATTAATATATCAATAATAATTGTCAAGTAATTTTTTATGCATTAACTGTTTCTTGATTTTTAAATTGCATATTGTATAGACTTTTGTATTTGCCATCAGGAATATTTAAAAGTTCTTCGTGTGTTCCTTCTTCAACTATACGGCCATCATCCACAACTATAATTTTATCAGCGTTAAATATTGTAGATAATCTGTGAGCTATAACAAAAACTGTCCTATCTTTCATTAGGTTATCAAGAGCTTTTTGTACAATTTTTTCTGATTTGTTATCAAGAGCTGATGTTGCTTCATCAAGCACAACAATAGGAGCGTTTTTAATCATTGCTCTTGCTATTGCAACTCTTTGACGTTGTCCGCCTGATAAGGATGTTCCATTTTCTCCTATTTTGCTATCAAGCCCATGCTCTAAGGTTGCAATAAATTCATCAAGGTGTGAAGCTTTAATTACAAAATCAATTTCTTCTTGAGTTGCATCTTTTTTGCCTAAAAGAATATTATCTTTAATTGTGCCTGAGAATAAGAAATTGTCTTGGAAAACTTCTGAGATTGAATTTCTTAGTGATGATAGTTTAAATTCTCTTATATCTATTCCATCAAAAAGAATATTTCCTTTTGTAACATCATAAAATCTTGGTAATAGATTAACTATTGTAGATTTACCGCCACCTGAATTACCGACAATTGCAATTGTTTGACCATGGTCAGCTTTAAAAGAGATGTTGTGTAGAATTTCTTTTTCATCATTATAAGAAAAAGATACATTTTTAAATTCAATGCCAGAGGGTCTATTTGTAAGCTCTTTTTGTCCTTTATCTTCAATTCTTGATTGAAAATCAAACAATTCAAAGACCCTGCTTATTGCAACAAATATGCTTTGCATGCCTGTTAAGTCTTGACCAAGAGTTTTAACAGGTTTATACAATAATAATAGCGAGGTTATGAAACTTGCAAAACTTCCTGTTGTTAATCTTCCGTTTATAATTAATTGATTTCCAACTAACATTACAAAAGCAATACCCACGCTTGCAATAATATACATAATTGGAGATAACCAACCTGTTCTTTTTGTTAGAGACATTTGCAAGGTGAAAGTTTCTCTAATTAAAGATTTAACTTTTTTATATTCATCATCTTGTAAGTTATAGCCTGAAATAACTTTATTGCCTTTATATGTTTCATTAAAAGCTGTTGTAATATTGCCGCCTACAACAGTACCTTTATTTGAAACCTCTTTTATTTTTTTTCTTAAAAAAGTCATTGGCAAAAATGCGCAAACTAAAACAACCACGCCAACTACAGCTAATTCCCAAGAGTTATACAATAAAACAAAAATTAGCCCTAGGGCGCTTGTAAAAGATGTGATTAGAGTTTTGATGCTATTAATTAGCTGTTTACTTGCCATATCAGGGTCTGATAAAAATCTTGAAATAACAAGCCCTGATGAATTTTCGTCATAAAATTTTGAATCAAGAAAAACTAATTTTTTAAATAAATCAACTTTAACAGAGTTTGCAATTGTGATGCTAATCCAATCTGATAAATATGTATTTAAATATCTTAAAACCCCTTGTACGCCCGCAAAAATAACAATTCCGGGAGGAATAATTATAGATAAAACATCTCTTGTTAAAGTATAGCCAAAATATGTCAAAGTATCGCCATTAACTACAACATCAATATAAGGTTTTAAAACGAATGCTGTAGCACCATCTAGGAGCCCTAGAGGAATTGCAAGAGCAAATGTTATAATAATTCTAAATATTAATGGTTTAATGTATGGAAACATTCTATCCAGTAAATATTTATAATTAAAAGCGTTTGCAGTTTGAATTTCATTTAATTTCATATGTAAACTTCCAAAAAATAATTCTACTTTAAATATTATTGCATAAATATAGAATTTTACTTTATGTGCTTTACATTTTGTGATATTACATAAATTATGAAAACATTTATCTATAAAATAATTACAAAATTAAAAGAAGAAATCAAAAATCCTCAAGGCGAAGTTGTTGAAAATATTGTTACAAGACTTTCTATTTCACAAAATTTAAAAGTTAACACCGGCAAATTTTATGAAATAAAAATAACAGATATAGATAAAATTGAGGCAGATAAAAAAATAGATAAAATTTCAAAAGAAATTCTAGTTAATCCTTTGGTTGAAACCTTTGAAATAGTTAGCGTTGAGGAAGTTTAATGAGGGCTTGTGTAATAAATTTTCCAGGTTCAAATTGCGTTGATGAAACAAATGAATCTCTTTTAAAGGCAGGATTTAGTGTTGATATTATAAATCAAAATGAAACAAATTTAGATGATTATAATTTAATAGTTCTTCCTGGGGGTTTTAGCTGGGGTGATTATGTTTCTTGCGGAAGAATTGCAAAATTTAGCCCTGTAATAAGTGCGCTTAAAGAAAAAATCAAACAAAAAAACTCTTTTATTTTAGGAATTTGCAACGGTTTTCAAATACTTTGCGAAGCTAATATTTTATTAGGGGCATTGTTGGAAAATGAAAATCAAAAGTTTATTTTAAAAGATGTTGATTTGAGTTTTAAAGGTAAAACCTTTAAACTCCCCATTGCACACCATCAAGGCAGATATTTTATTGATGATATAAATAAACTAAAAGATTACGATTTAATTAAATATAAAAACAATCCAAATGGTTCTTATTTTGATATTGCAGGTATTTATGACAAAAAAAATAAAGTAATGGGTTTAATGCCTCATCCAGAGAGAAATTATATTACGCCTTTTAAAAGCGAGAGTGGTAAAATTATTTTTGATTTTATAAAAGAAGAATTAAGATGAAATTATATCAAAAGTTAAATATATCAGATTTTTTATATCAAAAGATAGTTGAAAAATTAAAAAGAGAACCAAACGATTTTGAAACCTATCTTTTTTCGGCTATGCACTCAGAACATTGCGGCTATATGCACTCAAAAAAATATATAAATGATTTTTATAAAGAAAATAATTACGAAAATGAAAACTCCGGTTGTATAAGATTAAAAGATTATTGTATATTTTTCAAAATGGAATCACACAACCACCCTTGCGCAATAGAACCTTATCAAGGCTCTATGACAGGGATTGGCGGGATTGTTAGAGATATTTTATCGCTTGGCGCAAAGCCGATTGCTCTATCTAATTCCTTAAAATTTGGTTCATTGGATAAATTAAAAACAAAATATTATATTGATGAAATAACAAGAGGAATATCTGATTATGGTAATTCGATTGGTGTTCCTACAATTACAGGCGAAACAATTTTTGATAAAAGATTTAATAATCTTCCTATAGTTAATGTTTTAGCTTTAGGAATAATAAAAGAAGAAGATATTAAACTATCAAGCGCCAAAGAAGATAATTTGATTATTCTTCTGGGTTCTAAAACAGGAGTGGATGGCTTAAATGGTGCTAGTTTTGCGTCAGGCGTCTTAGATGAAAATTCATCAAGGCAAAGTGTTCAAATTGGTGATCCCTATACAAAAAAAAGACTGATTGATGCAACAATTGAAATAAATAAATTAAAAGAAATAACAGCTTGTCAGGATTTAGGAGCAAGCGGAATATTGTCTTCGACATCTGAAATGGCTTATAAAGGAAATTGCGCTGTTGAATTGTATTTAGAAAAAGTTCATACTCAAATAGAGTCTATAAAGCCAGAAGAAATTATGCTTTCTGAAAGTCAAGAGAGAATGGCTTTTACGATTGAAAATTCATCTTGTGCAATAAAAAAATTTGATGAAATTGCAAAAAAATACGAACTTGATTATTCAATTATAGGTAAAACCAAAAAGGGCAACACTTATGAAGTTTATTATAATAATAAACAATTATGTTCATTAGATTTAGCGGTTTTGTGTGAACCATATTTATTTGATTTAGATAAAAAAGAAATAAAAATACCCGAAATATATGATAAAAAAAGTAATCTTGAACAGTTTTTATTTATGATTAATGATGATAATTTTTCATCAAAAGAATTTATCTATTCTCAATTTGACCAAGAAGTTCAAGGGAGAACTTCTTTTTCTCAAAAAGAAAATTCAATTGGTATTTTGTATTTAAAAGAAACAGGGTCTTTTATTGGTTTATTAAATCAAACAACTTTTGATATTAATCCCAAAAAAGCTCTATATAACGCCTTTATGAGTTCGTTTAGGAAATTTATTTCTTTTGGGTTTGAATTAAGAGGAATAACAAACTGTCTTAATTTTGCAAACCCTGAAAACCCTTTAGTTCAAAGTGATTTTAGGGCTGTAGTTGATGAATTAAAAAGGCTTTCTTTTTTATATAAAATTCCAATAGTGTCTGGCAATGTTTCTTTTTATAATGAAATAAAAAATGAAAAAATTCCTCCAACAGCGACTTTGGGTTGCGTTGGAGTGTGTGAAGATGAAAAAAGAATAATAAAATCAAAAATAGAAAAAAATGATAAAATATATATTTTAGAAAACAAGGATGAGTTAAAATCAAGAGATATTATTTTTAAATTATTAGAAGAAAAAATGGTTAAAAAGGTAATTTCAACAGGGCAGTTTGGTTTAGTTGGAAGCCTTTTAAAAGAAACTTTATTTTATGATTTAGGATTTAAGATAAATTATCAAAATTATTTTGAACCTTATCAAAAAGATTATATTTTAATTACTGATAAAGAGATTGAAAATGCAAAATTAATTGGTGAAATTATTGATGATAAAATAATTTTTGATGATATTATTTTTGAAAAAGAGAGAATAAAAGATATTTATTTCAATAAGATTGAAAAAAAGATGAAATAATGTGTGGAATTGTAGGCTATATTTCAAAAAATAATAACGATGTAATAAAAAAAACTCTTGCTGCTTTATTGAAACTTCAGCATAGAGGTCAAGACGGTGCCGGTATTTGTTTTTTGGAAAATAGTAAATTAAAAGTTGTTAAAAATAATGGTTATATTAAAGAAGCATTGTCTTTTATTAATTTTAAATCTCCTATTGCTATAGCGCACACCAGATATTCAACTATGGGTGATTTAAAAAAAGAAAATCTTCAACCGATTTTATATAAAAATGTTGCGCTGTGTCATAATGGAACAATTTATAATATTAATTATTTTAGAGAAATTTTGTTAAAAAACAGTTTTTCTTTTGAGGGAAATTCTGATAGCGAAGTAGTTTTAAAATGGCTTTTTTATAAATTAAAAAAAGAGCCTGATTTATGGCAAAAAGATGAAATTAATGAAATTTTGTCAACCGATTTTAAAAATAGTGCTTATTCAATTTTGATTTTAATTAATGATAAAATTTTTGCTTTTAAAGATATAAACTCTTATCGACCTTTGGTTTTTATTGAAACAGGCGAAGATTATATTATAGCAAGTGAAGATTGTGTTTTAGATAAGCCTTATATAAAAAAGTTTGAATTAAGTGCAAAATCAGCACTTGAAATATCTCCTGACGGGTATAAATTAGCAAATGAACAATCTAAAAAAACTCAACAATGCGTTTTTGAAGCGGTTTATTTTTCAAATCCAAAATCAAATATTTTTAATATTAATGCTAAAAATGAAAGAATAAAATTAGGAAGATTATTAGCAAAAAACGATTTTATAAAAGCTGATTTTATAGTTCCAATTATGAATAGCGGCTACTGGGGAGCTGTGGGCTATAGCTTAGAAAGCAAAATTGAATTAAAACTTTTAATTAAAAATAGGAAAAACATTTTAAGAACATTTATTGAAAATAGGGAAAAAAGAGAAAAACTCTCAAAAGAAAAATACATTATCGACGATAGAATAGAAGGCAAAAAAATTATTCTTGTTGATGATTCAATCGTTCGAGGAACAACTTCAAAAAATATTATCAAATTAATTAAACAAAAAAACCCTAAAGAGATTCATCTTCGCTTAACAAGCCCAATGATAATAAATTCTTGTTTTTGGGGGGTAGATATTCCAAATAAAAATGAACTTCTTGCATATAATTTAAAAACAATCGATAATATAAAAAAAGAACTTGAAATAGAGTCTATCGGATTTATTTCAAATTCTGATTTTGAAAAGATATTTGATAAAAATATCTGGTGTCATAAGTGTTTTTTAAATTAATATGTATAACTATAAAAATACAGGCGTAGATATAGAAAAAGCAGATGAAATCATAAAAAATATTTCATCTAAATTCAAGATGGATAATTTAAAAAATTTTGCAGGAGTTTATTGTAATAATGAGCTTTTAAAAGGGTACAATTTAATTTCTTGCACTGATGGAATAGGATCTAAAATTATTCCTTTAATTGAAAAAAATGACTCTTATACAATAGCTTCTGATTTATGCGCTATGAATTTAAATGATTTAGCGACTTTGGGAGCAAAAGCATTATTTTTCTTAGATTATATTGCAGTAAATAAAATAGAGGGTGATATTGTTCAAAAAATTATTGAAAATTTAAAAATAATTCTGTCAAAATATAATTGTGCTCTTTTAGGGGGTGAAATCTCTGAATTACCAGATTTAATCAAAGAAAAATACTTTGACATAGCAGGGTTTTTGGTTGGATATTATAAAAACGAAGATTTCCTTGATAAAAATACGACAAAAAAAGGAGATGTTATTATAGCACTTCCATCAAATGGTGTTCATTCTAACGGCTTTAGCTTAATTAGAAAATTATATCAAGATAAAAAAATTTCAAAAGAATTGTTTAATTCAACCTTAAAACCTACAAAAATTTATTATGATATAGCACAAAAAATTAATGAAAATAAATTAGCTAAATCTATGGCAAATATTACAGGGGGAGGTATTTTTAATAATCTAAAAAGAGCCATAAAAGATGATTTAGAGTTAAATCTTGATTTAAAAATTATAGAAAAACAAGAAATTTTTGAAGCAGTTAAAAAATTTGTCGATATAGATGAGTGTTATAAAGTATTTAATATGGGGGTTGGGTTTTCAATTATTGCTGATAAAAATAAAGTTGATAAAATTAAAGAAATTGCTCCAGAAAGTTTTGTTTTAGGGGAGCTGAGATGAAAAATATATTAATAATGTCATCAAAAAACGGTTCAAATTTTGAAGCGATAGTAAAATATTTTAAAAATAGAAATGATATTAATTTCAAATTATTAACAGATAACAAAGATGCTTATGTTATAAAAAGAGCTAAAAAACTTGGAGTTGAGTATTTTTGTTTGAATAAGGATGAAATAAGGGATTTCTTTTTGAAAAATAAATTTGATCTTGTTATTATGGCAGGATTTTTTAAGATTTTGGATAAAGGAACTATTGAAACAAATACATTTATAAATATCCATCCTTCTTTATTACCTAAATATAAAGGTTTAAATGCAATAGAACATGCATATGTTAATAATGATTTGAAAACAGGAATTACAATTCATTATGCTAATGAATTTGTTGATGAAGGAGAAATTATATTCCAAAAAGAACTTGAAGTTAACCCTAATTGGAATTTGTGGAAGTTTGAAAGAGAAGTTCATAAACTGGAACATTATTATTACCCAAGAATTATTGAAAAGCTTTTAGGATTGAATGTTTTAGTTGTTGGAGGAGGGGCCAGAGAGCATGTTATTGCTCAAAAAATCAAAGAGTCTAAGCTATTAGATACATTATATCTTGCTGATTGCAATGATGGTTTTTCATCTTTAGGGAATAAAATTGAATATACCAATTATCAAAATTTAGCCCTTCAAGCTAAAAAAAGAAATATAAGCCTTGTCATTGTTGGGTCTGAAGAATATTTAGCCGGCGGGCTTGTGGATATTTTAAATAAATACAATATTAAAGCTATAGGTCCAAATAAAAAAATTGCAAAATTAGAATCATCTAAACTTTTTGCCAAAAAAATGATGGCAAAATATAAAATAAAAACAGCTCCTTATAAAAAAATTACTTCAATAAATAAAATTGATAAATATCTTTCATATTTTAAAAACCCTATTATTAAAGCAGATGGTCTTGCAAAAGGAAAAGGTGTTTATTTAAGCGATGATATTAATTCAATAAAAAAAGAGCTTTTATTTTATCTTAATGGTAAATTTGGCAAATCATCTAAAACAACTTTAATTGAAGAAAAGCTATTTGGCGAAGAATTATCCTTGTTTTCATTTTGGGATGGTGAAAATTTATTACATTTTCCATTGTGTCGTGATTTTAAACAAAATGATAAAAATGAAAATACAGGTGGTCTTGCTTCAATTTGTCCTATTGAAATAGATTTTGATACAAATAAAAAGCTGGATATATATAAAAATAAACTTTATAAATTATTGCAAAAAGAAAAAATTAAAACTCCTTTTGTTTTGTATTCCGGTTTAATTGTAACCGGTGATGATATTTATGTTTTAGAATATAATGTTCGTCTTGGAGATCCCGAAGCACAGTCATTGCTGAATTATATTAAAAACGATTGGCTTGAAATATTTTTCATGTGTTCAATTAAAGGTTTAGATTCTATCAAATTGATAGAAAATAAAAAACCAATTACAACAATAGTTATGACTTCAAAAGGATATCCGAACGAAACAAAAAAAGGAATTGAAATTAAAAATATAAATTCTCTTAACAATAAGACCGAAATTTATTTTTCAAATATAATTATTTCTGACAATAGGATTTTATCAAATGGGGGTAGAGTTTTATCGATTGTTTCAGATGATAGAAGCGCTATTTATAGGGCATTAAATGCTATAGATTTTAGTGAAAAAGAATATAAAATATTGGATAGTTAAAGCTCAATTGGTTTATTATGAATGATAGTGTTATAATTCAATATTACCAAATAATTAAAAATAAAATTTCTCAACAGCGTTTTCAATCTGCCTTGAGAAATATAGATAAATTGCTTTATAACTTTCCAAGAAACCCTTACGGATATTACTATCGTGGTGTGTGCGAGTTTGCGCTTGAAAGATATGAAAAATCTCTCAGAAGTTATCTTATAGCAATAAAATTAAATCCTGTATTTGATAAGGCGTATTTTAATCTTGGGATTACATATTACTGCTTAAATCAATATGATAGTGCATTAATAAATATTGGCAAGGCGCTTGTGCTTTTTTCTAAAAAAAAGGAGCTTGACAATAAAAAAAGATGTATTGAAGCCTTAAAAATAATAGAAAGCGAAAGAAAATAAATTGGAATTGAAATTAATTTTTATAGCTCTTAATTTTTTAATTTGCGCTCTAATAATAGTGACAGCCCTTGTTTTGGTTGTTAAATATGCAAAATTATACATAAAATACAATAGATTGTTTAAGTATTTGCATAATTATTTAAATTTAATAATTACTCTAAGATATGGAAATTTAAATATAGCCTGTGATGATGGCATAGATGCAATTACGCTTCAATTGTCAAAATATACAAATGCTCTAATCGAAAGTATTAAAGATAGAGATACAATGATAAATGAATATATTGAAAAAGAAAAAGAAAATCAAAATTTAAAGCAAGATTTTATTTCAAGTTTGACCCATGATCTAAAAGTTCCGATTATAGCGCAAGATAATACTTATGATTTGCTTTTGAGCGGTAGTTTTGGTGCGCTTACCAAAACTCAGGAAAATGCAGTTAAAAACCTTAAAATTTCAAATAATGATTTAAAAAATTTAATTATTAACTTGCTGGATGTTCAAAAATTGGATATTAAAAATATGGAGTTGAATATAGAGTCAATAAATATTTCTGAGTTGATTAATGAGGTAATTGAACAAAATAAAAGTATTCTAACTATTCAAAATAAAGAAATATTTTTTAATTCAAATTGCGAAAATGTGGTTTTAAATATAGATAAATTTTTATTTAAAAGAGCTTTAAACAACCTCATTTCAAATGCTGTTTTTTATGGTAAAAATTCAAGAAATATTTATATTTCATTAAATAAAAACATTAATTCAGTTGAAATAATTGTATCTGATGAGGGTGATGGCATAAAAGAAGATATAATCAATGATATTTTTAAAAAATACTATACCTCAGCAAAAAAATATTCTAATATTGGAATAGGCTTGGGTTTGTATAATGTAAATAAAATTGTAAATATTCATAATGGCAAAATCACAGCCAAAAACAATAAAACCAAGGGAGCTAGCTTTATTATTACCTTACCTTTAAATTAAATTTTGATTTTTTTAAAAAATATTGTAAAATAAAATATCAAAATTTTTTAGGGAGGGCTGTATGTCAAGACATTCTAATGACAATGTTCTATCTTTTTTGGAAAATCAAACAAATAAATATAACGATAGAATAGCTCTTGGAATGAAAAATCAATATGGCTGGCGCGAGTTTACATATGGCGGTTTGAGTACACTAAGCAAAAATATTGCTTCTTATTTAATAAATGAATTAAAAGTTAAAAGACAAGAACATGTTGCTATAATTTCAGAATCTAAAATTGAATTTGGAGCTGCTTTTTTTGCTTCAATTATAGCCGGAACCACCTTTATTCCTTTAGACATCAAATTAACAAAATATGAAATTATTTCAATATTATCTAATTGCAATCCAAGTGTGGTTTTTGTATCAAATAAATATTTAAAATTAGTTAATGAAATAAAAGATGAGATAACCTCAATTAAAACTGTAATTTTATTGGACGAAACCCATGAAAATAGTGAATATATAAGCATATACGATATTCCATCCGATAAAAATGTTAAATTTCGCCACAGAAGCCTTAATTCTAACGCTTTAATAATCTATACATCGGGTACAACAGGTAATCCTAAAGGCGTTCAAACAACTTTTAAAAATTTATTTTCTCAAATAAATGACTTGAAAGGCGAGTTTAATAAAATTTTTAAAGATGGTGAAAAGGTTAATACGCTATCGATTTTGCCTATGAATCATTTATTTGAATTGACTGTTGGCTTTGCAACATTTTTGAATATGGGCTATTCAATCTATTATACAAAATCTCTAAAACCTAATGATGTTTTGTCTGTTATGAAGGATAAAAAAATTCGTTTTATGTGCACTGTTCCATCTTTCTTTAGAATGTTAAAGGCTCAGTTTGAATTGAATTTATCAAAAAAATCTAATGTAAGAAAAGCTCTTTTTAATTTTAATTATCACATTTTGGCTAAATTTTTGCCTTTTGAGTTTATAAAAAAACAACTTTTTAAAGATATTCATAATCAATTTGGAAATAATTTCTTTGGGTTTATTTCAGGTGGTGCACCAATGGACCTTGAAATGGGTAAATATTTTAATAGAATCGGTATCAATGTTTTTCAAGGTTATGGTTTATCAGAGGCTAGTCCTATTGTAACTGTTAATTTTGAAAAAAATACTGATATGAAATCAGTTGGCAGATTTTTAAAAAGCTTTGAGGCTAAAATTGATAAAGAAACAAAAGAACTTCTTGTAAGAGGTAATTCTGTTATGAAAGGATATTATAAGCAAGATGATTTAACTCAAGAAGTAATTGATAAAGAAGGCTGGCTTCATACAGGTGATATTGAAAAAATAAATAAAAAAGGACAATTGTTTATAACAGGAAGAATTAAAAATATGATTGTAT
>CALURR010000125.1 GCA_944323195.1 Candidatus Gastranaerophilales bacterium | reverse complement strand
GATTCTAAAACTATATCCTAAAAAACTAGATGAAATAATTACATTTAATAACTTCAAAAAAATAATTTACAAACTTATCATAAATCCAACAAAAAAAGCAATAAAATGGCTAAAAGATAACTACAGAAATAAATATTGAGGCAAAAAAATAAGCCGGCATAAAAATTATGCCGGCATTGGTTTACTATGCTACTAAACTCTTGATGCAATTACTCTTGCAGTATAAACACCTGAAGCACTTGCTTGCATTAAGCCTCTTGTAACGCCTGCGCCATCTCCTATTGCAAACAGGTTTTTTACCCCAAGCGTTTCAAGCTCATTCGAGATTAATACTCTTGCACTATAAAACTTTACTTCTATACCATACAACAAAGTATATCTGGAAGCAACACCCGGGGCAATTTTATCGAGGGCATAAAGCATTTCAATTATACTTAAAAGTTGACGGTATGGTAAAACCAAACTTAAATCACCGGGAGTAGCGCATTCTAAGGTAGGTTGAATTATTGATTCTTTAATTCTTTGCGGAGTGGAGCGCCTTCCTTCTAATAAATCGCCAAATCTTTGAACCAGAATGCCGCCTGATAGCATGTTTGCCAAAGATGCAATGTGTTGTCCGTATTTAATCGGCTCATGGAACGGCTGGGTGAATTTTTTTGAAACAAGCAGGGCAAAGTTTGTATTTGGAGTTTTTTTATCGGCATATGAGTGCCCATTAACGGTTGAAATACCATTGTAGTTTTCATTTACCACTTCGCCATTAGGATTCATACAGAAAGTTCTTACTTCATCTCCAAAAGTCGGACTATGATAAATTAGTTTTGATTCATAAAGTCGGCTTGTTATAGGTTCCATAACCGCAGCAGGCAGTTCTACACGAACCCCTACATCAACGGCATTGTTTACCATTTCAATTTTATGTTTGATAAATTGTTTTGATAACCAATCTGCCCCTTCTCTGCCGGGAGCTACTACAACATATTTTGCCAGATATTCTTTACCTTCTTTTGTGGTAAAACCTTTAATTGTGCTGTTTTCAATGATTAATTCTTCAACTTGTTCATTATTTACTATGTCAATTCTGTCCATTAGATAATCTTGCATGGATTTTAATACAGCTAAAGATTTTTCTGTTCCTAAATGCCTTACAGGCGAGTGAACAAGTTTCAATTCCGCAAGGGTTGCGGCATGTTCTATATCTGCAAAATCTGCTCTGTTTGTGCCAAAAACAGTTTTTGTTGCCCCGTGTTCAAGGTATATGTTATCGCAGTAGTTGATTAAATTTTCTACTTCATTGTATGGCATATAATCAACTAAGTGTCCGCCAACTTCCGGTGTTAGTGTTAATTTACCGTCTGAAAATGCTCCCGCTCCGCCCCAGCCGCAAAGCAGTCCGCAGGTTTTACAACTTAAACATTTTTTTTGTCCTTCTCTTATAGGACAAATTCTTTTTTCAATTTTTCTGCCTTTTTCAATTAACAGAACTTTCCAGTCGGGTTTTAATTTTGTAATTTCCAAAGCAGTAAAAATCCCAGCAGGACCACCGCCGACAATTGCAATATCGTACATCTTTTTTCCTTTTCGCTTTGATTCTTGAATATATAACTGTATCGGGCAAATTCCTATCTTATTGTACTATAAACAAAATATTTTTAAGTTTTTTTAGTATTTTTTTAACAATTGTTAAAAAAATCCCGAAAGCTGTGTTTCGGGATTTTTATATGGTTTTATACTGAAATTTATAACGACAATATAGCCTTTAAGTTTTCCCATATTTCACTAATGGGATTGTCTGCTTCGATTTCTTTTAAGATTCCCATTTGTTTAAAATATTCATACAATGGAGCTGTTTCTTTTTCGTAAGTTTCAAAGCGTGCCCTTGCGGTTTTTTCGTTATCGTCTTTTCTTGTAACCAGTTTTGTATCGCATATATCACAGTAGTCCATAATTTTTGGCGGATTAGATATAAGATTATATATCGTACCGCATTTGGGGCAGGAGCGTCTGTTTATTAGTCTTTGAACCAATATTTCAGTGTCGATATTAAAGTATATTGCAACAGCATCGTCTTTCAAATTGAATTTTCCAATGCTGTCAAGTATGTCTTTTAGAGCTTCCGCTTGTTCGATTGAGCGTGGAAAACCGTCTAAAATATATCCTTGAGAGCAATCATCTTTAGTTAATCTGTCTTTAATAATATTCGAAACAACTTCTAAAGGCACTAATTGCCCTTTGTCTATATAGCTTTTTGCAATTATTCCATATTCGGTATTGTCTTGAATATTTTTTCTTAATAAAGAGCCTGTATCAATATGCGGGATTGATAACTTATCTGCCAATCTTGAAGTTTGAGTACCTTTTCCCGAGCCCGGAGGGCCTAAAAATATGAATACTTTTTTCATTTTGTTTCCTTTTATTGTTGCAAGAAACTTTCATAGTTCTTGGCTAACATGTGAGTTTTAATTTGATTAATAAAATCGAGAGCAACACCAACAAGGATGATTAAACTTGTTGCACCTATACCTTGGAATGTTGTTATGTTTGTTACTTTGGTTGCAATTGTAGGAATCATTGCAATTATTCCAAGTGCCAATGCTCCGATTAGAGTAATTCTTGTTAAAATCTCGTTTAATTTATCGGCTGTCGGCTTTCCCGGTTTAACACCCGGAATTGCCGAACCATATTTTTTTAGGTTGTTTGCAATTTCTTTTGGCTGCATTGAAGGAATTATTGAAGCATAAAAGAATGTTAAAGTTACAATCAATACAAAATAAATTATATAGTAACTTGTTGAATTTGCACTGAAAATCAGATTTAATTTTTCAAAAATTCCTGCAAGCATAACATTGTCTATGTGCATTTGTTGAACAAATCCCAAAACTGTTGCCGGAAACAACAGTATTGCTACTGCAAAGATGATAGGCATAACGCCGCCCGGGTTAAGTTTGAACGGAATATTAGTATTGCCTCCGCCATAGACCTTGTTTCCAACTTGTCTTCTGGCTGAAACTATAGGAACTTTTCTTGCAGCTTCGTGGAGTACTATAATAAAGATTATGGTTGCAAGAAAAATAGCAATCAAAACAGCAAGCCCTAACTGTAACATTGAATCTTGCGAAACAAGTGTTGCTGTTCTGTTGCAGTATAGAGGAATACCCGCTATAATACCTATAAAAATCAACAGCGAAGCTCCGTTTCCTACGCCTTTTTCGGTTATAAGTTCAGCCAACCA
>CALURR010000124.1 GCA_944323195.1 Candidatus Gastranaerophilales bacterium | reverse complement strand
TGTTTCCTAAGCATTTTAAGTATATAGTACTTAGGTTTCATTTTCAAATAATTAACAAAATTTTCCGTTGTTTTAAATATATCCTTAATTGGAAGTGCTCTACATTTTACCCTTAAATCTTCAAGATAAAATCTATCATACATAACCATATTAGAATAATATCTTGTTTCTTTTTCAAATAATTTTTTGTCTTTAATTTCATTAGGCAATATATTAGATGAAATTTTTTCAATAAATTTAGTTGCAAAATTAAGCTGAACTTGGGTTTTTGTAAGTTTTGCATTTTCTTTAACTATATCCCAATTAAAATCAGGCTTGTTTTCAATTAAAAATTTACAATCAAAAAGCGCATATAAAAGCCCTGCTTGACTCGTTTTGTTCCTTAAATTTCTGGCTAAATTAACCAAAGTAATAAATAACATATCTTCATTTGATGGTACTAAACACTTTACGCCAAAAGCATTAGCATCTTTTGCTCTTTTAAACAATCCCGCTAAAAGCTTTCTTTCAGAACCGGTTTCCATATATATAAACCTATGCACATCTACAGCACCATCCTCTGAACCAATCGAATGAAGATCAATTGAATGAATATCAACTTTTTCCCACCAATAACCCAAAGGTTCAGCTAATTTTGCGCTTTTTAAAAAATCTTTATCATGGACCAATATATCAGAATCACCCATAACCCTCGGCAAATCGGGACGCAAATATCTCATAGCAGCACCTTTTAAAATCATTGGAGTAATTCCATTTTGATTTAGAACTCTGCCGATTTTTGTTAGATGTGTAATAACTTTTAAATTATGAAATCTAAAAAAATTCAATAAACCTTTTAATCTTGGTTCGTTATATTGGCTAAATTTCAAATATGGGTGGATTTTAAGCATATATGAAAGCATAAGGGATTTAGCACCACCCTTAACTTCTATATCCCAATCACTCATTAACTCATCAAGCTTTTCTTGAGTTGGATTTTCACTAAAAATAAACTGCAAGAGCTCTTTTTCATTATCTTTTAAAATTTCATTATAAAAATTTTCTATTAAAGCATCGGTTATTGAATACTTTGTACTTAAATAACCACTATTTTTTATATCTTCAATTTCTTTTTTCCATAAAAGTTGCATTTATACGTTCCTCACAAAAATAGGCAAATAGCCAAACAATAAAAATTTTTCACATTTTAAACTTTGTTTAACTGTTAAAATAGGCAAATTTAAGATTTTTATGTTACGGCTTACTGCCCAAAAATCATTATTTTCCAGCTTTACATTGTGAGATTTTAAAAAATCCAGCACTTCCATATTAGCAGTTAATTTATCGATAGTATGTTTTTTTGAACAAGTATTAACAGTGGAATTTGGATTTCTGTAGTAATAATAATATATATTAGGAACGCTTACGATTTTATTAGCAAAATAGACAGCCTTGAGTGTAAAAATTTTATCTTCGCAATAAACATTTTCAGGCCATGTTATATTATTATCGTTTAACAAAGAGGTTTTATATATTTTATTTGTAGGACACGGATTTTTGGCTTGCTTAGTTAAGCTGAATTTATCATCCAATGAAATCGCTATTTGTTGTTCATTAATTTCTAGACGTTTTTTAGTTTTTCCATTCCCAATTCTAACATTGGTTGCAAGTGCAATATCTGCATCATTTTCTTTAGCAGAATTATATAATTTCTCAAAATAATTTAAATCAACCCAATCATCAGAATCGACAAAACCAATATACTCACCTGTTGCATTTTTTTGCCCCAAGTTTCTTGCAGCACCTTGTTTTTTATTTTCTTGGTTAAAAATTTTAATTCTTGAATCTTTATTTCGATACTCTTCTAAAATTGCAAGGGAATTATCGGTTGAACCATCGTTTACACATAAAATTTCTATATCTTTAAGCGATTGATTAATTAAACTTTCAAGACATTTTTTTAAATATTTTTCGGTATTAAAAACAGGAACAATTATAGAAACTAAAACCATTACCTAATATCGCTCCTTATAAAAACTAACATAAATGTCCTCTTGCTATACTAATAAATACCGAAACAAAAGATATACTACAAATACAATTCTATTCTATCAAGAATAACTGGCTAGTCAAATAAAAAATATATGTAATATTATTTTACATAAGTTATATCATTTTTAATGTAATATAAAAATATTAAAGAAAGCAAAAATATGATTATAAGCAAACTACAACAACCGAACATATTCTATGGAAATTACAACCACAAAGAAATCAAAAGATTTAGACAAGTAGATGAAAATCTATATAGAGGTGGAAAACCGGATAAAATTCAAATGTTAATGCTTAAAAAAATGGGTATAGACACCATAGTTGATTTTACAATCAACTATGTAATCAAAACTCAAGACAGAAAAGAATACAAAATGGCAAAAAATCTTGGAATTAACTATGTAAACTTGCCATTCCCGGCATTTAACAATCCTGAAAAAGACTATCTGGAAACTTTTTTTAACATAATGGATGATGCCAGAAAAAATAATAAAAAAGTATATATTCACTGCGCCCAAGGCAAAGATAGAACAGGATTATTTGCAGCAATGTATAAATTAAGATATGGATTAGATAACATTGACGGCGCAGTAGATGAAATGGTTAAAATTGGACACAATTTCAAAAGTTATCCCAACTTAATTAAATATCTTAGAATATACAATAAAACAATTGATTCAAAACCAGCCGAAGATTCAATTGCTGCTTTAGGAAAAGCAAAAGTACTAATTGACAAAAAAGGTCAAAAATAAATTGTAAAACAATTATATGCTTAAATTGCAATTTTTGCCCACTTGGTAATACTCAAAACCCTTTTCAGACAAATAAATTTCATCATATTGATTTCTGCCATCAAAAATTATAGGCATGTTTAAACTTGACTTTATTAAATCAAAATCAGGATTTCTAAATTCATTCCATTCAGTTAATAAAAGCAAAGAGTCAGAATTTTTTAAAATATCATACGCATTGTTGCCATATTTAATTTTATCCCCAAAAATTAATTTTGCACTTTCAATTGCCTTAGGGTCATATGCCTTTATTTTAGCTCCCTTTTTCAAAAGAGCATTAATAATTATAATAGACGGAGCTTCTCTCATATCGTTTGTCTTGGGTTTAAAAGACAATCCCCAAACAGCAAAAGTTTTATTTTGTAAATCTCCGTCAAACCTATCAGCTATTTTATCAACAAACAATAAACTTTGCTTATGATTAATAGCATCTATAGACTGAAGTAAAGTACTATCACAATTATTATCAACCGCAGTTTTAATTAAAGCCTTGACATCTTTTGGAAGACAACTTCCGCCATAACCTAACCCAGGATATAAAAATTTAGTTCCAATTCTTGAATCCGCGCACATTCCGATTCTTACTTTATTAATATCGGCGCCGACTTTTTCACATATATTTGCTATTTCATTTATATAAGATATTTTAACCGCCAAAAAAGCATTTGAAGCATATTTAACCATTTCAGCCGATTGAGTGTCCATAACAATAATTGGATTTTGATTTCTTACAAAAGGCGCATATAAAATTTTCATCAAATCTATAGCTTTTTGCGAATCAGAACCGATTATAACCCTATCGGGTCTTAAAAAATCCTCAATTGCAGCTCCTTGCTTTAAAAATTCAGGATTAGAAACAACATCAAATTCATAATTAGTATGAGATTTAATAAGTTCCTTAACTTTCTTTGCAGTTCCAACAGGAACAGTCGATTTATCGACAATAACTTTGTAGCCATTTATTGCCCTGCCTATATTTTTAGCAACATCAAGTACATATTTTAAATCTGCAGACCCATCAATACTTTGCGGTGTACCAACAGTAATAAAACAAATCTGAGAATTTTTAACAGCATAATCCAAATCATCTGAAAAAATTAATCGATTTTTAGCAACGTTTGACCTTACCAATACTTCTAATCCGGCTTCATATATTGGCATAATCCCTTGTTTTAACATATTGAGCTTGCTATTATCATTATCAACACAAATAACATCATTGCCCATCTCAGCAAAGCAAGCACCAGTAACTAATCCAACATAGCCAATCCCGATTACAGAAATTTTCATAGTTTACTTCCTTTAATAAAATTAGAAAAATAATTAATCGTATTGCGCAGACCATCTTGAATATTTATTTTTGGAGACCAATTTAATTTTTCTTTAGCCAATGAAATATCAGGCTTTCTTTGGGTAGGATCATCTTTAGGCATGGGTAAGTGTACTATTTTTGAATTCGAATTAGTTAATTCTATTATTAATTTGGCAAAATCCAAGATATTAATTTCAAAAGGATTACCCAAATTAAGAGGGCCAATAAAATTTTCTGAATTTCTCATCATAGAAATTAAACCATCAATTAAATCGTCCACATAACAAAAAGAGCGAGTTTGTAAGCCATTGCCATATATTGTAATATCATCATTTTTTAGTGCTTGAATTATAAAATTAGGAACAACTCTGCCATCATCACAAGACATATAAGGACCGTATGTATTGAAAATTCTCACAACCCTTGTTCTTGTTTCATAAATTCGATTGTAATCAAAAAATAAACTCTCAGCACATCTTTTGCCTTCATCGTAACATGCCCTAACTCCAATAGGGTTTACATTACCCCTATAAGATTCATTTTGAGGATGCACAAAAGGCTCGCCATACACTTCACTTGTTGATGCCTGAAGTATTTTAGCGCCATGTTCTTTTGCAAGTTCAAGCATATTTCTTGCGCCATACACACAAGTCATTGTAGTAAAAATAGCATTTTTACCTTGATATAAGACAGGTGAAGCAGGACAGGCAAGATTATATATTTCATTGATATTTTCATCAAGCTTAATAGGATTAATCACATTATGTTTAATGAATTTAAAACGAGGATTTTGAAACAATTCTTTTATATTGTCCAATGTGCTTGTACAATTATTATCAAGACAAATTATCGAATTGTTTTCATCTTGAATTAATTTCCTACATAAATTTGACCCTAAAAAACCAGCGCCACCTGTAATCAATATTTTATTCATTTATAAAATTCCTACCTATATTAAAACATACAAAAGAAATATAGGCTAATAATAAAGAAAAATAAAAATAAACTAAATTAGCACTTCTTGCTTATTAAATTGCATCTCGTAAAGTGATTTATATTTACCATTTTCAATTTTCATTAGTTCATCATGTGTTCCAAGCTCAACCAATTCACCCTCGTTAATAACTGCAATCCTATCAGCATTTTTAATTGTCGAAAGTCGATGTGCTATAACAAATACAGTTTTATCTTTCATTAAATTATCAATTGCTTTTTGAACTATAGCTTCTGCTTTATTATCCAGCGCAGAAGTTGCTTCATCAAGTATAATAATCGGAGCATCTTTTAAAAATGCTCTAGCTATTGCAATACGCTGTTTTTGACCACCCGAAAGAAGTATTCCTCTTTCGCCTATCTGGGTGTCTAGCCCATCTTTCAAAGTTGAAATAAATTCATCTAAATAAGCATTTTTTATTGCAGCCTCCAATTCTTCTTTAGTTGCATTAATTTTTCCCATTAATATATTTTCTTTAATTGTACCGACAAATAAAAAATTATCCTGAAAAACAACGGAAATATTATCCCTTAGAGACTCAATTTTATAATTTTTAATATCAATATCATCAATTTTGATTTTGCCTTTTTTTAACTTGTAAAAACGCGGAATAAGATTTACAATTGTCGATTTTCCACCACCCGAATTACCAACAAATGCAATAGTTTCGCCTTTATTTAATGTAAAATTAATATCTTTTAAAACAGGAGTTCCTTTTTTATATTCAAAAGAAACATTTTCAAAAGTAATATTGTGATCTAAATTATCAAACATAACAGCATCAGGCATATCAACAATATATTGTTTAGCATTAAGGTTTTTCAAAACTCTTTCTAGAGCCAGAATTGCTGTTTGCATTCCTTTAACATTTCCACCTAAACCCTTAATTGGAGTATAAAGCATTATTAGTGCTGTTATAAAAGAAACAAAATTCCCACTTGAAATAGTTCCAACTTGTATTAAATGACTTCCGTAAGCAATAGCAAGACCAATTCCGACAGAAACTATAACATGCATCAGGGGAGATACACTTCCTGTTTTTTGTGTTATTTTTATTCTTAATTTGAAAAGATTATCTAACTGTTTAGCAAATTTTAAGTTCTGGGTATTATACAAGTTATAGGACTTTATAACCTTGCTTCCGTTGTACACCTCATTATACGAGGTTATAATAACGGCATTTTCAGATTCAGATTTATTTGTAACAGATTTAATCTTATTTTTTACCTTGCTTAACGGAATTATTGCAAGTCCGAGTATACAAATTGCAATAATCGACAATTGCCAAGAATTATAAATTAATACGCCAATTAAAGAAATTGATGAAAAAAATCTTGAAACAATCATTTTCAAACTCCTCAATAAACCATTGCAGGCTATATCGGCATCATTATTAAATCTTTTTAAAGTGTCACCTGAAGTTTTTGTATCAAAATAGACGGAACTTTTATGCATTAATTTATCATACAAAGCTTTTTTTAAATCATTGGTAACTTTAAATGTAGTCCAATCATTCATATACACAGATATATAATTCAATAATCCTTGCAAAGAAGTAAATAAAACTATTAACAATGGAATATACCATGGTGATTGCATAGTTTTCTCTACCATTACAATATCCATATAAGGTTTAAGGGAAAGCGCTATAACTGCATCAAGGCAACCAATTGGAATAGCTAATCCCAAGGCTGTTAAAGCTCTTAGAGTATAAGGTTTTACAAACGGAAGGAATTTAATATAATTATTAATTGTTTCGCTATTTTTAAACATATTTATACATTCACATTATTTTTAACTAAAAGAAAAGAACAGCTGCCATTACTTTGAGGACATGCTTCAATAATTTTAAAATTATACGGAGCAATAATTCTTAAAAATTCTTCAAAACCACAGTGAGTGTCGCCGATTAAAATTTCGATTTTTTCAAAGATTTCAGGATAATTAACAGCTAAATCTGACAGAATTTCATATTCAGCACCTTCGACATCAATTTTAAATATAATATTAGAAATATCATGCTGCTTAATTAAATCTTTTAAAAATTTTGATGCCTGTACTACTTTGCACTTAGTTAATCTTGCTCTCTTAAGAGCTTTTGGGGCATATGATTTTAACCAATCAATATTTGATGACGAAATACCATCTCTATAAGGAAAGTATAGCGCATCTATTTCGCCCGTTTTAGCACTTAAACCAAGATTATATAAACGAATTTTATTTTGTAAATATTTATTATTTAAATTGATATTTTTTTTAGCCAATTTATAAGTTTGAGGTATAAGCTCAAAAGAATATATACATCTAGACCACTTTTTATTAGCAAAGTACAAAGCTGTATAACATCTGTTAGCCCCTATATCCAACACACAATATTTAACATTTTTTTTCAATATATTTTTAGGAATTTTATACAACTCATCAAAAAATACTTCTTGAGCTATCCATGCATATCGATCTGTTGCAATTTTTATCTTTTTATTTGATAAAATAATTTCATTATTCAAATCTATAACTTTAAAATTAATTTTCTCTAAATTTTTTATTCTATCAATCAAGATTTTTGTTGCCTTGTCGGATAATTTTGTTTTTAGGGCATAATTATCAATTATCTTATTTCTGTATTTTTGATACTTCGCAAAACAACAAAACTTGATTTTCAAACCAAAAATACAAATAATTTTGTGGTATTTTTCATTATAGATTGAAAAAATATAGCGAATTATTTTTAAAAGAAGCATATTTATTTACTCCTGAAGACTAGATCTAAACTTAAAAATATTTTCTGTTAAATTTTTAGAAGAAAATAAACTAGATGTTCCGGCAACAAATAAATTGGCGCCATATTTCTTTAATTTTCTTGCATTTTCACAGCTAATATTTCCGTCAACTTCAAATATAATATCTGTACGATTAAACTTTCTTATGATTCTTCCTACTTTGTCAGCCTTTCTCATACAATTATGCACCATATTTTGTCCAGCAAAACCTGGATTAACCATTAATAAATTAATTCCATCAATATAATATATGACTTCTTCTAGTGTACATAAAGGAGTAGCAGGATTGATTGCAATCATAACTTTACAATTATGCTTCTTGATATTTTCTAATGTTCTTTGAATTTGAAATGATGATTCATAATGCACAGAAACTAAATCATTTTGTCTTATATCTAATAAATTAATAATATCATCAGGTTCTTTAACCATTATATGGTAATCAAATGGCAAAGATGTATGCCTGCGCAATGCTTTTATATAATCACTCCCTAAACCAAGATTAGGTACAAATTTTCCGTCCATAATATCAATATGTAAATAATCAATTTTATGTTTTTCAAGAGAAACAATTATATCTCCTAAATTAAACGGATCAGCACACATTAATGAAGCAGAAATCTTATTTTCCAATTTCATTCCTTTCTTCCAAATAACTGGAAATTGTTCTATTCATCATCTCTTTTAAGCCAATTTTGGCACTCCAACCCAGTGAACATATTTTATCCGTATTTATTTTCAATATAGTATCAGGTCTATATTGGCCAACATTTTGTATATCTAAAACTACTTTTGATGTTGGACTATTTGCAACTATTAATTCCGCAATTTGTTTTATAGAAAAAACATTTTCAGAATTTGCAAGATTATAGCATTCTCCGTTCTGCCCTTTTAAAAGAACAGTTAAAATTCCCCTAATTGCATCAGAAATATAGCAATTTGTTAAAACTGTTTTACCTTCAGTATGCAAAACAATATCTTTTTTATCAATAACACTTCTAACAAATTGAGAAAGAACCCTACTGTCATTATAATCAAGACCAGCACCAAAAACTTGAGATAATCTTATAATTTTTACAGGAACGCTAAATTCAGAAAAATATGAAACACAAAGAGTTTCAGCAAGCCTTTTGCCCTCAGAATATGAACTCCTAACATTTAGTGGATCAATATATCCGTAATCAGTTTCCCTAATAGCAGGAACATCAATTATTCCATATACTTCCATTGAAGATAAGTAAACAACCGAATCAACTCCTTTTTCTTTAGCAAATTTTAAAATATTATTCGTACCTAAAGTTATAGCCTCTATTGTTTCTACGGGCTGCTCCACAAAAACTCTTGATATAACAGGATTTGCACAATGGATTATAAAATCAACATTTTCAGAAATACTAATTTTTTGCGTTATATCTTGGATACAAAAGCTTAAATTTTTATCATTAAAAACACAGGAAAAAAGTTTTTCAACTTTGGATTTGTTTCTAGCCATTGCAATAATATTTATATTTAAATCGTGCATTTTATTCATGCACAGAAGCGTCAAGACCAATTGTCTACCTATAAATCCGGTTACTCCTGTAATTAACACGGTTTTATTTTTTAACTTATTAATATCAAAAAATTTGCAATTGGCACTATATTCCAAATCTTCTTGAATTATACTGTTATTTGAAATTTTTGTTGTTAGGGCTTTACACATTGATTTTCTACCTCTTGTCTGTATATTTTTTCTGCAAGAATTAAATCCTGCTCAACCGTAATTTTTATATTTTTTACATCACCTTTAATAACTTTTACAGGATAGCCTTTGACACAACAAATTTGTGCCGTACCTGTTATATAGCTGCGCTCTTGCGGCGTTAATTCTTCAATAGCTTTTTTCAAAACACCAAGCCTAAATCCATCGGGTGCTTGACCATGCAAAATAGTTTTTCTATCCGGCACATCATTTAAAAATTCGCCATCTTTGCTAACAAGCATCGTATCAACTGCCGGTATTGTAGCAATTGTTGCACCATATTCTTGAGCTGCTTTAATACAATCATTCAATATTTTAACTGATGTAAAAGGTCTTACAGCGTCGTGTAGTACAATTATATCGTTTTCATTATGATTAAATTCATAAACAGCATTAATAACATTTTGAACACTATCAATTCTTTCTTTGCCACCATTAATAATTATAATTTTTTGATTACCTGCAAGATTAAAAGTTTTTAAAATATTCTGCAAATAATCTCTATAATCTTGGTGAATTGCAATATAAAGATAATCAAATTCTTTTATTTCAAGCATTCTTTCAATAGTATGAATAATTACTGGCTTTCCGCACAAATCAATGAATTGCTTAGGGACATTATGCTTGTCCATTCTTGCACCAGTACCACCAGCTAATATTGAACCAAAAATCATAAATTTATCTCCATTTTGTCATTTGTTAAACTGTTATCGATAATTTTTTTTATTAATTCAACAACCCTTTGGGAAGCTTTTCCATCATCAATACACCCCTTGTCTTTTAAGAACTCTTTTACTTCTTTTTTATATTTTTCATAATCAAAGTTTTCAATATTTTTTATGAGTTCATCGTTATTTTCGGCAACAGGAAATGGTGTACTTGACAAAGGATAATATAACCCTCTACTGTTTTCATATTTTTTTCTATCTGCTGCATATATAAAGCCGGGCTTATAAGAAAGCATAAAATCATATATACAAGATGAATAATCAGTAATTAACATATCAACACTTGCAAGCAACTCTTGCATATCTGAATACTGAGTGCCATCAATTATATTAGAATCAACAGGAATAAAATCATCGCGTCTATTTATCAATAAAGGGTGAAGACGTGTTATCACAATCCAATCACCACCAAATTTTTTAGCAATCACCTGAACAACATTTTTTAAATCTAAAGAGTAACATGAAAAGTCCCTATTTTCCCTCAGAGTAGGAGCATACATCACAATTTTCTTATTTATAGGAATCTTAAAATACTCATATACTTTTTTCTTTATTTTCTGATTATTTTTAAAAAAAACATCATTACGAGGATGGCCATATTCAACCATATTACCATAATTCCAAAACATACGTTTAAAAAAATTTGTTGTATAAGTTCCATTAGAAACTAAATAATCAATTTGAGAAGAATCAATTTTACATATCCTTAACGCACGCTTATTGGAATCATTCCTATCTACTCCTGTTTTTTTTATGCCTAATGAACCATGAAATGTTTGAATATAAAACTGCTTGTTTTTTTTAAATATTCCGCGCTTTATATAACTTGTTCTTCTTTCGTTATCCACAATTATTTTAGCTGTAGCCGTTTCTTTTATTTCTTCGGGCGTGCCATTCATGACAAGCTTTATTCTGTCACGAGGAAAATCGTCAATAAAATTCAATATATTTTTATTTACAACCCACACTAATTTATATGGCAAATTCTGCCTTATAATTTCTTCAGCTATATATTTAGGAT
>CALURR010000123.1 GCA_944323195.1 Candidatus Gastranaerophilales bacterium | reverse complement strand
AAATAATACACTATTTTTTTTAATTAAGCAAATGCTTGAAATAAATTGTTTTCATTGAGTGATTTGTTATTAAAATAAGCCTCATCGTTTTGGTCTTCACTCTGGCTTGCGCTTTTTTTGCTCCTGTAAAATTTGCACGTGGTGCAAATTTCTACGTCGCCCAAGGGCATTTCCAATCCCTAAAGCTCACAAGTTCGCTAACGGATTGTGGGCATCGCCATAGTCCAGTGTCGCAATTGCCCACCAAGCTCCACGCTTGCTGTGCTATTGCTCACATCCTATCGGGTCATTTCTAAAATCTAGCGCAGTCGCGCTACGATTTTAGTGCATTCCCATGTCTCCTTTGCAAAATAAAAGACACCCGTATATTGGGTGTCTTTTATGGAGCGGGATGCTTAGTCCTAGGCGAATTTATGAGCCGTAGGAATAAGTATACATGGGAAGCGCGAAGCGCTGAGTCGTAAGAGGCGAAGCCGAGTCTCCTTTGCATAATAAAAGACACCCGTATATTGGGTGTCTTTTATGGAGCGGGAGACGAGGCTCGAACTCGCGACATCTTCCTTGGCAAGGAAGCATTCTACCACTGAATTACTCCCGCAAATTCACTTGCTTAATTATAATACACTATCAAAAAAAATAATCAAGTAGTTTATTTTGTTAATTTTTGTTAAATATCAAATAAAAAAATGAACTTTTTAATTTCACCCTCGTTTTAAAGTGTAGAAAGTGGGGCTATATATGAAAAAAGTGTGTTTATCTTTAGCATTATTTTTAGGCATTCCTTGTTTCGCATATGCAACAAATACAACGAACGTATATGTAACAAACAACAACTACAACCAAGGTTCATCAAATATTATGTGTACAGCTCGTCAAGGGATTTGCACAAATGGATATTACATGATGAGCACAGGAAGAATGACATATGCACCAACTCGTTCTAAATTAAAAAACGAAAAATTAAAAGAAAGATTGGCTGAAAACCAATATTCACTTTAATTGATTTTAAGCTCTAAATTAAACACGAGGATTTTAAGATGAGAAAGATTTTAATAATAACATTACTTTTATTTTCAACACTACTATACACTACAGCATACGCAGGTCCAAAAGGCGGACCTCACAAAGGCCCAAAGCCACCAAGAGGGCACATGGGCATTCATCACATGCCGCCGCCTCATGCACATGTAATGTATGGCTACAGAAGACCACATCCATTTGTATATATGGGCAACACCTATTGTCCAATTGGCTGCAGTTGTATAAATTATTCATCTTTTACGCCAAGAAGCAGTTTTGGATTTGCAATTTCAATTTAATCTATCTACTATAGCACTTTTAATCATTCCGTATAGCAAAGAGGTATTAAATACCTCTTTTATTTTCTTTTATTTTTGTGATAACATCAAAGTATTATGATGAAAACAATAGACGAAATAAGAGAAGGTTTTTTAAGTTTTTTCGAAAAAAAACATAATTCAACAAGGGTTAAAAGTTCAAGTTTAATTCCTAATAACCCAACATTATTATTAACAAGCGCAGGCATGGTTCAATTTGTTCCATATTATTTAGGTCTGGAAAAATGTCCTTATGATCCGCCAAGGGCAACAACTTGCCAAAAATGCGCTCGAGCTGGCGGCAAAGATTCTGATATTGAAAATGTTGGAAGAACACCTCGCCATCATACATTTTTTGAAATGTTAGGTAATTTTGCTTGGGGTGATTACTATAAAAAAGAAGTTATTCCTTGGGCTTGGGAATTTGTTACAAGCAGTGAATATCTTGGTTTAGATAAAGATAGATTATGGGTAACAATATTTGAAACTGATGATGAAGACTATGAAATCTGGAAAAATTTAACAGACATTGACCCAAAAAGAATTATAAGAAAAGGCAAAAAGGATAATTTCTGGGGTCCTCCAGGGCCAACAGGGTCATGCGGACCTTGCAGCGAAATTCACTACGACCTTGGTGAACACTTAAAGTGTTCCGACGATTGCTCTATTTCAACTTGTGAATGCGATAGATGGGTTGAAATCTGGAACATGGTATTTACGGAATTATTCCAAGATGAAGAAGGCAATCAAACCCCTCTCGACAAGAAGAATGTTGATACAGGTATGGGCCTGGAGCGTATTGCAATGGTATGCCAAGGCGTTGAATCAACATTTGAAACAGATGTTTTAAAACATATCTTAGAAAAAGTTTGTGAAATTTCAGGCAAAAAATATAAAGAAAGTGAAAAAACAGATGTTTCATTAAGAATTATAACAGACCATGCTCGTTGCGTATCGTTTATGATAGCTGATGGTATTATGCCATCAAATGAAGGCAGGGGTTATGTTCTTAGAATGATTTTAAGAAGAGCGTTGCGCCATGGGTATCTTTTAGGGCTTGAATTGCCATTTTTAGAACCAATTATCAATGTTGTAATTGATAAATATTGCGCACAATATCCTGAATTAAAAGAAAATGAAAATAAAATAAAACAAACAATCATAAAAGAAGAAGAACGCTTTAAATTAACACTTGATAAAGGTTACCAATTAATTGAACAATTAATTGAAAAAGCTCAAAATTCTGATAATAAAATAATTTCAGGCTCTGACGCTTTTAAATTATATGACACATACGGTTTTCCTTATGAACTAACAAGAGAAATTGCTCAAGAAAAAGGCTTAAATGTTGACGAAAAAGGATTCCAAGAAGCCATGCAAGAGCAAAAAGACAGAGCTAGAGCTTCAGCGCAAAAAGTTGTAATAACAAACGATTTGAATTATCTAAATAATCCCGATACGGATTTTATCGGTTATGACAATTTTGAGTGTGAAGCAAATATTTTATCTATTGTTGACGAAAACGGCAAAAACCTCAATGAAGCTCAAGATGGGATTTTTGATATTATCTTAGATAAAACACCATTTTACGCTGAATGTGGCGGTCAAGTCGGTGATAGCGGATATTTCATAAAAAACAATGAAAATATTGAAATAATCAAAACCTTTAAAGTTCAAAATATTTTTGTTCATAGAGCAATAATAAAAGAATTGCCTTTATCAAAAGGGGATGTAATAAAAGCCAAAATTGATATTTCAAGAAGAAAAGAAATAACAAAACATCATTCCTTGGCACACTTATTGCAAGCAGCTCTTCAAAAAACACTTGGAAAAGAAGTGCACCAAGCCGGCTCTCAAGTTGAAGAAAATAAAACAAGATATGACTTCACTTTTGATAGAGCTCTAAACAAAGACGAAATACAAAAAGTTCAAAAATTAATCAATTCTTGGATTAGCAAAGGACTAAAGAGAACAACAAAAGTAATGAGCCTAGATGAAGCCAATAAAACCGGTGCCATGGCATTATTTGGTGAAAAATATGGCGATTTTGTAAGGGTTGTAAGCTTTGATGACGACGAAGGCAACTGTCAATCAAAAGAACTTTGTGCAGGCTGTCACGTTGATAATGCTACAGAGCTTAGAATGGCCAAAATAATCTCTGAATCAGCAAGCTCAGCCGGTGTAAGAAGAATTGAAATAGTTTGTTCTGACGCTTGTTTCGACCTATTAAATTCAAAAGCTGACGAATTAGACAAACTATCCCAATCAAACAAAGTGCCATTTGATAAAATTCAAGAAAAAATTGATAAATTAACCCAAGAAGTAAAAGATTTATCATCAAAACTTGGAGATTTTGAAGCAAATAGAGCAAAAGAAAGTTTCAATACTTTCTTATCAAAAGCACAAGAAATAAACGGAGCAAAAGTTTTAATAACAAAAATTGAAGATTTTGCACCAAACGCTATTAAATCAGGGCTTGATTTGGTTTCAACAAAACTAGGCGAAAGTGTTATTGTGCTTTGCTCAATGAAAAAAGATGGAACAGTTTTTGTAATTGCTAAAGTATCTGATACTTTAGCTAAAAAAGTTCAAGCAGGCAAAATTGTTTCAACAATAACAAAAGCCTTAAATGGTAATGGCGGAGGCAAACCCCAGCTTGCCCAAGGCATGGGTAAGACACAAGAAGGAATTGATGAAATTCTGATAAAAATACAAGAAGAAATCAAATCTTCTCTATAAATATTTTAAATATACTCAAAAAGCCAAGCATTTGCTTGGCTTTTAATTTTGGGCAAAAATTATATTTTAGGAGTTTTATAAGTTTGCAATCACCAATCTATTTAAAGGCAAAAGTATGAATATATCCTCATTAAATTTATTTAAAACAAACAACTACCCAAATTTCAAAAAAAATCAAAATCAAAACAATATAAAATTCAAAAAACACTTAGAACAAGATACGGTGTGTTTCAGCAAAAGAATAAGAAATAACTTTCCAACAAAAGAAAAAGCATTTGAGTACTACAAAAACATTGCAAATAAAGCAAATGAAGCTCTTGATAATAATGATGAAATAACAGCATTTGAAACCTTGGGGTATGACGTAACTTCAGACTTTGAAACAGACGAAATCACCATTAACAATGATTACAAGCCATACTTTGATGTTTTCATTAAGGGTTTAAAAATGCCAAATATTTCGTATAAAACACTTGGCATAGACCAAAAAAGATTACTTCTAAATGTGGTTAAAATTAAAGGACAGGCGGAATTTTTCAAAGATGATATGCCTGACCACCAAATTGAAACTCAGCACACAAAATATTTAGACCCACCAAAAGGAGCTAGTTATATTGAAAGAAAATATATAAAATATTATTCATTTTACATTGAACAAATCAAAAAAATAAAATTAGCAGCAGAAAAGCTAAATATAGCTGAAGCATTAAAATTAATGGGATATGATTTCAAAACGGATATTGATGGCAATATCAATATAAATGGAGATTTTGGATTTTGTTTTAGCCTTGTTGTCAATGGAATTAAAACATTATTTAATTTTGATGAAATTGGAATTGACAAATCGGCAATATTAAACAAAATCAAAAAAGTAAGCGGCAATTTACATTATCCGGATTCAGCCACATCTGAACTAAAAGAAGGTATGGAAGTTGATGGTTTTGTTTTGTTACACAACAAAACAGATGAAGAAACTTTTTTTGCCAATTACATTTCCACAAAAGACATAAACAAAGCCTATAAAGAAGTACCTGAAAAAATCATTAGAACGTATGCAAAATACGGATTTTTAACACCAAGCGTTAAAACAAAAAAGAATTTTTATTTTAACTCAATAGAAGGAAAAAATAAAAATTTTCTTGAACATTTAGCTTTAAATAAAAATACATTACTAACAACAGAAGAGCTACAACAAAAATATGGACTTACAGCTGAGGCAATCAACAAAGGTCTTCATAAAAAAATTCTTAAACCATATTTACTAGAAAATCTTGCACTTGCCCCAAGCGCAGATTCAATAAACTATATATTTGATACAACAGATGAAAAAAATATAGCAGGACTTGAACAACTCAAAGAACTAAAAACAGAATCCACCAAAAAAGCCAACAAAAGCTATATTCCAAAATCTGAATTTAATGCAGCGTGTCAAAGAAATTCATTTAAAATAGATTTTAAAAATGTAAATATGCATAGCTTTCCGCTAAAATACCTAGAAGAACTAGGATTTGGCACAAGAGCTGACCTGTTTAAATGTTGCGATTATGAATCCAATCCAACCAAGATGAAACAATACATATTAAATAATGATTCATATGATATGACCATACCAGCTATGGCAAATATTGCATTAAATTCAAGATTTAAAAATCCATCGATTATAAGTCTGGCAGAATTACAAGAAAAATTTATTGGCAGCAAAAATACAATGATGGAAGGAATAATGTATAACAAACTAAGGGTCATATTGAAAAATAACGCACAGCCGGTTTCACTTTATGATGTGTGCATTGATATAACTGACAAAATAAATCTTGAATTCTTAAAAAATATAGACGACAGAGCTTTTCAAAGTTGGCTAGAAAGAACTCTTGAAGCAAAAGAAAAATATACAAAAGAAAACCAAAAAGCCATGGAAGAATTTATAAAATCAAGCCAACAATAAATTAAATCATACACAACAAACAAAAATGCCACCTTCAAATAAAGGTGGCATTTTAAATATAGATATAAGACTATCTTTTTGAGAATTGAAATCTTTTTCTTGCTCTTTTTCTACCGTATTTTTTACGTTCTTTAATGCGAGCGTCACGAGTTAATAAACCTTCTTGTTTTAAAGTTGGTTTATATTCTTCATTGATTTCAACTAATGCTCTTGAAATCGCTAATTGAATAGCGTCAGCTTGAGCTGAAACACCACCACCTAAAGCTTTAACTCTAACATCAAATTTATCTTGATTTTCGGTCAAAACCAATGGTCTATAAATTGTCATTTCAAGTGATGGTCTATTTCCAAAATATCCTTTTAAAGTTTTGCCGTTAACAAAAATTCTGCCTTTGCCGGAAACAACTTTAGCAACTGCAATTGAGCATTTTCTTCTACCGGTTTTTACGATTTCATTTTTATTATCAGCCATTATTTATCTCCTTTTAGCG
>CALURR010000122.1 GCA_944323195.1 Candidatus Gastranaerophilales bacterium | reverse complement strand
AGAAAATCAGAAATTGGTTCTGTTCAAAACCGTTTAGAATCAGCTCTTGATACCCTAACAACTCAATATGAAAACCTATCAAGTGCTAAATCAATCATTACAGATGCTGATATTGCTCAAGAAGCGTCAAACTTCACTCAACAACAAATACTTCAACAAGTATCAACATCATTGTTGGCTCAAGCAAATCAAGCACCGTCTATTGCATTAAGCTTAGTATAATAAATAATTATATAAAAATAATTATTTACCTCCGAATTTTATTCGGAGGTTTTTATTATGTTTTTTAAAAATGATAATCTATGATATTTAGTTGTGCCGTATTTTTGTATTGCTTTAATATGTTTTTTAGTTAAATAGCCCTTATTTTTAATCCAGTCATAGTTGGGATATTCAAGATGAATTTTATCCATATATTTATCTCTTGAAACCTTGGCTAAAATACTTGCGGCGGCGATTGAGGCAGATTTTGAATCGCCTTTTATTATGAATTTTTGTTTTAAGTTAAAATCTTTAATTAGTTTATTTCCGTCAACCAGTGTTAGAGTGTTTTTGTTATTTAATTTTTTAGCTACATCTTCTACAGCATATTTCATAGCTAAAAGAGAAGCTTGAAGTATGTTAATTTCTTCAATTTTTTCAACAGTTATTGCTTTTATAGACCATATCGTATTTTCTTTGATGATTTCATATAAATTCTCTCTTTTTTTAGGTGTTAGTTTTTTAGAGTCGTTTAATGTTTCAAAAAGGTTTTCATCAATATTTTCCCTAAAGCACACTGCGGCAGCCCAAACTCCTCCTGCTGCAGGACCTCTTCCTGCTTCATCTGTTCCTATAATACAACTTGCTTGGCTTTCTTTCTTTTCTTGATTGTCAAAGTCAAATAGTGTCATATTCTTCAATTCTCTCTAAAGTAAATTTTCCAATTTTTCCATCTCTAAAATTTGAAAGCAGTATTAACGAAGCTCTTTTTGTGTCAGGAATCGAATTTTTTAAAATCCAGTTTTTTTTAATAGCAATAGATTCCAGATTAATTATTTCATCTGTTTCAAAGCCGTAGTATTTTCTAAAGTTATCGTTATATAGGTTTGAAAGTATTTTTATTAATTCATTGGCTACATATTCGCTATCATAAGCATTTTCGCTAATTGAATTAACGCAAGCCAATTTAAGTGCTTGAAATTGATCATCTTGTACTGTGGGGATTATCCCTGGAGTATCTAATAGTTCAACTTTATCATTTATTCTAACCCACTGCTGTTGACGAGTTACGCCTGCTTTAGCTCCGGTTTTGGTTTTTGCTCTTTTTACAAGGCGGTTGATTGTGCTTGATTTGCCAACGTTTGGCATGCCAATTACCATTGTTCTTGTGGGGCGTGGCAGCAAACCTTTTAAAATTCTTTTTTGCATTATTTCTCTGGATAAGCTAAGAATTTCAGATATTATTATGTTTATGTCATTTTTGTTTGTAAGGCTTGTTGTAATTACTTTACAACCGGTTTTTTTGTTTAGAAAATTTGCCCATATTTTGTTGTATTTTTCATCAGAAACATCTGATTTATTCATTAAAATTAATCTTGGTTTATTTGGACACAATTCAGCTGTGTTTTTATACCAGCTTGAATAGGGTATCCTTGCATCTATTATTTCAATAATTACATCGACAAGGTTAAGTTTTTCTTTTAGCTGTCTTTGAGCTTTTGCAATGTGCCCTGGGTACCAATGTATGTGGTTCATAGTTTACCTTTATATAACAATGCCTTGAATTTTGATAAAATAAAAATTCAAGGCATTATAAAAACTGTTTTGGAATTTTTATCTTTTTTCCATTTTTTCTCTAATACGTGTAGCTTTGCCTGAACGTTCTCTTAGGTAATATAATTTTGATCTTCTTACATCACCTTTTCTTAAAACTTGAATTTTTTCAATCCTTGGAGAGTAAACAGCAAATACACGTTCTACGCCAATGCCTTGGAATATTTTTCTAACAGTGATAGTTTTGTTGATTGAGTTACCATGTTTTTTAATTACTGTGCCTTCAAATGCTTGTGTTCTTTCTTTGTTTCCTTCGATAATTCTAACGAAAACTTTAACTGTGTCACCAGTGTTAATTTCAGGCATTTCCTTTTGCGTATATTCTTTTTCTAATTCATCAATGATAGGATTCATTTTTTTGTCCTTTTTGTTAGTTGTTCTAGCATATTCCATATTATATTAAACAAAATTAATAAACAAGTACTTTAAGTAAAGATTTATTAACAAAAGTTTATTTTTTCTTTTTTGTTGCATTTATCATATAAAATTACGTGTATGAGAAATAAGTTTTTATCGGTTTTTGTATTATTTTTACTGTTTTGTATATTTGTTTTTTTGAATTGTTTTCACAAAAAAGCTGATAAGCATAAAATTTTAAAAGTGCTCGAAGCAGATGAGTTTTATATAGACATTAATGATAACGGTATAATAGATTTCGATGAGCATTTTAAATTGAAAGATGTTGTTGCTTTTAAGCCATATAAATATAAAAGTACTGAAAAAATTATTCAATCTTTAGGTCTGACTGTGGAGGAATATTTAAAGGCAGGTTTTTGTTCCAGACACTGGGCTTTAGATAATTTAGCAGGCAAAGAAGTTTATATTTCGTCTGAATTACCTCTTTATAATAAAAATAAACCGATAAGATACATAAAAATAAAGCTTGATAATGTTGATTTGGGTGAATTTTTATTAAAATCTGGTTTGGCATATTTATATTCTGATTGTAGTAATGCTGATTACTTACAGCTGTTTAATTTAAGGCAAGTTAAATTAAATGCTAAAGAGTTTTTTGGAAATAATTTTTATGTTGTTAATTTAAAAAACGATATTATTCATAACATTAATTGCAAATATGCTTCTTTGATTTCAAATGCTGAAATTGTTTCAAAAAAAGATTTAAATAATTATAAAAAATGTTCTATTTGCTTTTCTTATAATCAGAATAAAAATTCCGAAATTCTAAAAAATAAATCAACTTATCTAAAAACAATAAGTAAAAAGTTTGATAATATTGAATTGTTTTTGATAAATCCGCTTGAATTTTCTAAACCTGAAAAAGCTTGTAAAAATGCATTTTGCAAAGCTCTTATTAAAGAAATTGATTTATCTGAGAAAAGCATTGATATTGCTTTGTATGGCATGGGTGATCAAAAAGAGGTTTACGATGCTTTAATTAGGGCAAAGGGTAGAAATGTAAAAATCAGAAGCGTTTTGGATTATTCAAAAAACATGGATAATGTTTATCCTTTTACAAATAAATTTATCCAAGATTTTAATTCTGTTACTGATAAGAATGAAATATTAATGCATAATAAGTTTTTTATTTTTGATGATAAAAAAGTTATGACAGGTTCGGCTAATATTTCTTCAACTGATAGCGGCGGGTATAATGCAAATGTTGGGGTTTTGATTGATTCTTATAAGGTTGCATCAATCTACAAGGATGAATTTGAAAAGATGTATGGTTCAAAATTTTCTACATTTAAACCCAAGAGCAATAAAACACCTGTTTATTTGAATGATACGATTTTAGAGGTTTATTTCTCACCTCAGGATGATGTTTTAAATAGTGTTTTAATCCCCTCAATAAGAAATGCTAAGTCTGAAATTTTCGTTTCGATATTTTATTTAACAGATAAAACTTTGATTAATGAATTGATAGATGCCAAAAAAAGAAATGTAAATGTCATGGTTTTATTAGATAGCGTAGCAGCATCTAATTTTAAAGATAGAGTTTGTTTTTTAAGAAACAATTCTATTCCTACTATTGTTGAAAATTGGGGTGGAAAAAACCACGAAAAGACAATTGTTATTGATTCTCGTATTTTGATTATTGGAAGTTGTAATTTTTCAAAAAATGCTTTTCATAAAAATGATGAAAATATGATTAAGATTGATAATTCTGAAATAGCAGGCTTTTATAGGGACTATTATTTGTATTTATTTAATTCTATAGATAAAAAGTTTTTGCATTATATTCCCAGGGCTGAAGGTTTTGAATCGAAAAATTCATGTTTTGATGGAATTGATAACAATTATGATAATAAAATAGATTTCTTTGACGAGGGTTGCAAGGTTTTGAAATAACTTAAAATGTTAAGCTGTTTGCAATAGTATACTTGTTTTTGTTATTATATTGTATAGAAATAACGCATAAGGGTAAAAAAATGGAATTTTTTAGAAGACACAGAAGAATTATCGTAATTGTTTTGACTGTATTTTTGGTTGCTTGGATGGTTGGTATAGGTGCTTTAATAAGCGTTATATTATAATAAAATATGAATTATAAAATATTAATTAACAATAAAATAATGTTATTTGTCGTATGTTTTATATTGTTTTGTTTTTCATGCGATAGTGCTTTTGCTATCCCAAAATTAAATGAACAGAAAAATCAAATTGAGGTTCAAAGAGGGCATGCGAAAAAAGAAATTCATAAATTAAAACTTTTAGAAAAAATTGAAACTAATAGGTTGTATAGAAATCAACAAAAACTTGAATATACTCAGCATAGCTTACAAAGAAGTCAAAAAGAGTATAATAATGCTAAAAATGAAGTTTTAAGTTTAGAAAAAAAACTTGATGTTTTATTGGTTGAAAATAAACGACATCAAGCATATACTGCGAAAAGACTGGTGCAAATTTATAAGCATAAAAGAAATAATTATATTGATTTTCTTTTAAATTCTGAAGACATTAATGCCTTTTTGGATAGATTGTATTTTGAAAATATAGTTATTTCGTATGACAAAAAAAGGCTTGAAGAAACACGCGCAGTAGCGAAAGAAATTCTTGCGGTTAAGGCAAGAATTGAAATGCAAAAAAGAAATCTTGAATCTTCTATTGCAAGTATAAACAGACAACAAGAAGATATTCAGGATGCTATTTCTAAAAATGAAAAATTAATTGAAAAATTAAAAACCGATAGAGCAACATGGGAAAGAGCTGAAAAGGATTTAGCTCGTCAATCAAGAGCTATTAGCCAGATGATTAACCAAGAGATGAAACGAAATCAAAAAGAGGGTACAAGTGTTGTAGTTACAGGCGGTTTCGTTCGTCCTGTTGGCGGCAGAATTACATCTCCTTTTGGATGGAGAATGCATCCTATATTTAAAAGGAAAATTTTCCATTCAGGTGTTGATATTGGTGCTGCATATGGCACGCCGATTCATGCTGCAAATTCAGGCAGAGTTATATTCGTTGGTTGGTATAGCGGTTATGGCAGAGTTGTTATTATTAACCATGGAAACATTAACGGAATTCCTACAACAACCTTATATGCACATATGTCTGCTGCAACAGTTAGACAAGGTGCAAATGTTGCAAAAGGTTCTGTAATTGGTAAGGTTGGTACTACTGGTTATTCAACCGGTCCTCATTTGCACTTTGAGGTTCGTCAAAAAGGTAATCCTGTAAATCCATTAAATTTCATAAGATAGTTTGTATAAGAATTGTTTTTGATGTAAATTAGATATATAAACTAGTTTTGAGGGTTTGATTTGCATAGCAATATAAGAAAGTCTGCATTATACTTTTTTTTAATTTCATCTTTGTTGACGGTGCAATTAAATAAAGCTTCATATGCTCAATATGATGTTATTAATGCGAGGACCGTAGGCAATGAAAATATTCAAGAGATTGAAGACGATACAGAAGTTAAGACTTTCAATGACCCTGATTTGCCTAATTTTTCTAAAGATGGAAGTGTCAGCTCTTTATTGGAGAAAAAAATTAATTCCTTTATGGATAAAAAAAGGAATAAAAAAGTAAAAGAAAATAAAGATATAGTTTCAGAAGAAACAAACGAAGAGGGAGTTAGCGAAAAACGTCCTGTAACTGCCATAGAAAATGAAGATGAACCTGTTGATGAAAAAAATAGGTTCCAAATCAATGCTGACAAAATTACCTACGATGATGAAGAAGGCAATGTTTATGCAAAAGGTCATGTAGAAATAATTGCAAAGTCGCAAGGTGTAGTTTTAAAGGCTGACAATGCGGTTTTGGATAAGCCTAGCCAGACAATAAAATTAACAGACAATGTTAAAATTTTAAAAGATGGAACTGAAATGGCTGGAGAATACATGCTAGTTGATTTAAATGAGCAAAATATTCTTATGGACAATCCGACAATGAAAGCATATTCCTTTGTTATTAATGCACAGGAAGGATATTTGATTGCAAATGATATTCAAATGTTAAATGGTACTATTAAAAGTTCTGAGCAGAAAGATATAGTTTTGCAGACTACAGGTTTTATGAGATTGGATAATCTCGCTTGGGATGCAGTTCAAAGCAAGGATATTTTAAGGGAAAGTTCCGATTTATCAAGAAAAGAAGTTTATAAAATTGATGCCAAAGAAATTGTAGTAACAAGCTATAAGGATCATAATTCAATAGTATTGAAAAATTCGGATATATTTTATGGTAAGCATAAGATTATAAAAAATTCTGATATTGAAATTCTTTCTGATAAGAAAAATCAAGTTATTGATACAAACTGTGCTGAAGGTGGTACAATGCGTGCTTTTGGTACATATATCGGTTATGGTTTTGTGCATAAATTACCAAAAGGTCAAATATTAAAATTAATGCCTGCTCTGGTTTATGGAGATAGTAATATAGGTGTGGGTTTAGTTGCAAGACATAGGTCAAAAAATAGTATGTTAGAAGCCGGTTATGCGACATCAACAACCAACCTTGTTGCAAGGGGAAAATACCGTTTTAGCGATGGCTTAACTTTAAACTATGGTAGAAATGCTTATATTCCCGAAGGTTTTATGGGTGCAAGGCGTTCAGGATATGCTGCACAATTGCAATATGAAAAATCTTATTTAATCAGAGATTTGGATGTAAGGTTTAACCATGGGTTTTATGCAGGTATATTTAGTGATTATCAAAAACATGATCAAGAAGAAGCCTATGCAACAACAAGATTTAGATATATGCTTGAATTAAACAAGAATATATTCAGATATGAAAATAAAGAACAAGAGATGGGCTTAAATTTCGGTTTAATTTCTCAAGCTCAAGCTACTGTTTATGGTTCAGGTGAAACGGTTGGAATTGCTCGTTTTGGACCTATGGTTACAACTAAATTAAAAGGCTGGGAATCAAGCTTGGGTTATTTGATAGCAGGTGTTCATGGCGACAGCCCTTTTGTTTTTGATAAATATCGTTATGGTAAACATTCTATTATGTTGAATGAAAAGTATAATTTCAACAATAAATTTGCTATAGGTTATAGAGCTACTGTTACACCCCTAAAGGATAATTACGAAAATGATTTCTTAACAGAATCTCGTTTTTATGTGATTTTTGGTCCTCAAGATTTAAAGATGATATTGTCTTACGATTTTGTTAGGGATATTGCACATTTTGACTTCATGTTTTTGTTAGGTACAGAGTCTGCTAAAATTAATTTCGATAAATTGACAACAAAAAACATTGATTCAAGAGAGCAAAAACGAGATTTTTATCGAAATGCAAAAAGAGTAAAAATTGAAGAGCCGGAAAATATTTAATTTTCCATTAGTTTTTTGAATTTTTCATAATCTTCAATTGTGTCTATGCCTGTTGGGTTTAAATCAGTAATTGCTACTTTGATTTTCATGCCATTGTATAGCGCTCTTAATTGTTCAAGGCTTTCTTGTTTTTCTAGTGGAGCTTGCTCTAATTGAGTCATTTTGATTAATGAATCTTTTTTGTAACCATAAATGCCAATGTGTGCATAATATGGACTTGCATTTTTATTTCTGGGATAGGGAATAGGACATCTTGAAAAATATAGCGCATTATAATTTTTGTCAAATACGCATTTAACGCAATTTGGATTATTTATTTGATTTTCATCTGTAATTTCTCTAACTAAAGTTGAGATGTCTGTATTATTGTCTTTTGTTAGGGTACTTATTGCTAAATCTATTACTTCGGGAGTAATTTGTGGTTCATCTCCTTGTAAATTTAAGATGTTGTCAAAATCATTGTGCCTTAGGGCGACTTCTGCAATTCTATCTGAACCGCACTTATGGTCAACTTTTGTCATTTCGCAGTTTGCACCAAAATTATCAGCTGCTTTTTTTATTCTCTCATCATCTGTTGCAATTATAACCTCATTTGCAAGCTCTGATTTTATTGCAGCTTCGTATACATATTGAATAATTGGTTTATTATTTACTTCCAGTAATGGTTTTGCCGGAAGTCTTGTTGAAGCATATCTTGCAGGTATAATAATCGCTGTTTTTGTCATTTTTCTTTCCCTAATTTTAGTAGTATTTTTCTCCGAGTGTTACAACTTTTTTTTGAATTTCTTGAATTAATTCTTTTTCATCTGGTTCTATTGATAAAAATCTTTCCCAAGCAACAAGCGCACTTCTTTCATCTCCTATTTTTTCATATGCCTTGCCTAATTGATAATAAGCCATATAATAACTTGGGTCAATATCTATTGCTTTTTGAAGGTCTATTATACTTGCTCCATTTCTATCCATAGCGTCGTAGACAAGCGCTCTATAGTAATATATTTGAGCATTTTTAGGATAGTATTTTATGCCGTCGTCAAGTATTTTTAGGGCGTCAAGATAGTTTTTGTTTTCGTATTTTGAATATGCATTGTTTAAAATTTTTGTTACTATTTTTTGGTTTACAAATGACAAAAGAGTGAGCGCTTTTGTATTTTCGTTGTTTAAGTTAATTGCTTTTGTTAAATTTGCTTTTGCTGTTTCGAGGCTGTTTAGTTCCAAATAAACTAAGCCTAAATTATAGTAAATATCGGAGTTTGTAGGATCTTGTTTTAGAGCTTCTTTGTAATATTTTATAGAGCTTGTAGGTTCGCCCATTTGTCTGTATGTATTTGCTATTGCGCAATATACTGTAGAATCTTTTGGATTTTGTGCTAAATATTTATCTATGGTTTTTTTGTATTCTTGATATTTTTTAGGGTCTTTTTTTATTGCTTTTTGTCTTTCTTGGGCAATTGCTTTTTGTTCATACTCTTTTTGTTTAGCTTCTTTTTGTTTAAGTTCTTGTTGTTTTTTTAATTCCTGTTGTTTCTTTATTTCTTGTTGTTTTTTAAGTTCTTGCTGTTTTTTTAGCTCTTGCTGTTTAAGCTCTTGTTGTTTTTTTAGCTCTTGTTGTTTTTTAAGTTCTTGTTGTTTTTTTGCAATAAGTTGATTTTCTTTTGTTGTAGTTTGCTCTTTTTTCTGTTTATCGGTATTATAAGAAGCGTTTTTGGATTGTTTTTGTTCTTGTTGCTTTTGAGAGAGCATGTTTTGTTTTTCAATATTTCGAATGTAATTTCTGAAAGTATTTGCGCCATCTGTATCGTTCATTTTTTCAAGAAAATTTGCAAATGCTAAAATATCTTCTTTTGTTGGGTTGTAGTTTTTATTTTCTTTGAAATTTATTTTGGCTATTATTTTATCCGGCGTTAATTTGTTTTTGTAAATTTCATAAATACCATATTTTGCTTGAGCTGAATTTGGATAATCTTTTAGGATTGATAAATATTCTTTATTTGCACTTAAAAAATTGCCATCTTGCAATAAGAGCTTTGCTTTTGATAATCTTATTTGCGAGTCATTTGTATTTTCTTTTAAAATTGAGTCGTAAACTGAAATTGCGTCATTTGTACAGTTTAGTTTGTCATAAAGACTGCCAAGTTGATATTTAAGAAAAATATCGTCAGGATTTATTATTATTGCTTTATTGATGGCATTAAGCGAATCTTGAGTTTTGCCTGTTTTTAGATAAACTATTCCCAAAATTTCATATAGGTTGTTTGCTTCATATTTGCTTGTTGGTGTGATATTGTTTTGCACAATTTTTTCAATTGTTTCAAGGATATTGCTGTCAGTTGTTTTGATTGCTAAATCTTTTAAATATTCAATACCGAGTATATTTTTGTTTTCTTTTAAGTATAATTTTGCAAGTTTAAATAAAACGCTTTGATTTTCGTTGTCATTCAAAAGAGATTGTTTGTAGTAATAAGCTGTTTTTTTAGATGGCTGTTTTGATTTGTATGAAATATCTCCTAAAAGTTCATAACAAATGCTCGTTTGGTATCCTTCTTCAATTAGAGAATTTAATTCCCATATTGCACAATTGAATTTCTGTTGATTTATTAATCTTTGAATATCTTCCAATCTCGCATTTTGGGAATAGTCTATTTTGTTTTGCAAGATGTATTTTTGTAGTTTTTGTCTTGTTTTAATGTATTGAGGAGAGTTTTTATCTTGTATGGTTGATAATTCTGTTCTTAATAGATCCAGTTCATTTGTATTTTGTGTATATGCAAAAGCAGGATAAACAAGCATTGTTTGTAAAATGCAAAAAGTTAAAATAATTTTTTTAAATTTATTTGTAAAATACAAAAATTCTACCTCGCAAAGTCATGACTATTTTAATATAAAATGTTTTTAAAGAAAATAAACTATAGGATATTTTTTACATTTAATATAGTTGCAATTTATCTTTATAAGTTTAATAATAGAATTACTATGAATAAGAAAATTTTATCTACATTGTGTGTAATATCTTGTTTTTCGTTGATGAGTGTACCATCTTATGCAAAAATGAGCCCAAAATCAAATCAATTATATAACAGTGCTGTTTTGCAAGAACAGGATGGCAATTATCAACAGGCTCTTAATTATATAAATAAGGCGCTTCAGTATTCTCCTGATGACGCTGTATTAAATATTAAGCTTGCAGGTATTCAAGAGAGTCTAGGAAATTATCTGGAAGCCATTAAGGCTTACCAGAAAGCTATTAGTTTGCGCCCAAATGATGGTTTTTTGTATGTAAGTCTTGGTAATTTGTATTTAAACCAATATGATTATCAAAATGCCCTTTTGAATTATGAAAAAGCGCAAACTTTGATTCCTGATTACAAATATAACTATATTAACATAGCAAATGTTAAATATCTTCTAAAAGACACGAAAGGCGCCATACAATCATATCAAGATTTTTTGAGTGCTTATCCAAATGATTTAGAAGGTCAATGTGCAATTGCAAATATTTACCTTGAAGAAAAGGATTACAAAAATTCGATAGAAAATTTTGCACTTGCATTAAGAAATAATCCAAAAGATTTTAGGGATTATTCTAATTATGGACTTGCCTTGATGCGAAATGGTGATTATCCAAAAGCAGAAATTGCTTTTAAGAGCGCTGTAGGTATAAATAAAAATGATTCAATGAGTTTTGCCAATTTGGCGATTGTTCAGATGAAACAGGATAAATTAGACGATGCTTTAATATCGTTTAAGAGTGCATTAAACTTAGATAATGATTTAAATGCAATAAGATATGATTATGCTCAGTTATTGGCAAAGAAAAATAAAATTCCTCAAGCCATTGAGCAGTATGAACTGTTCATTAAAGAATACCCGTCTCAAATGTCTGCTTATATTTCATTATCTGATTTATATGCAAATCAAAATGATTATAATAAAGCAATTGAAGTTTTAAATAATGCTCTTAGCGTTAAGTCTGATGATAATAATGTTAAACTGCAATTAGCCAAAATGTATCAAAATAATGCCGAGTTTAATGATGCACTAAAATATTATAATGAAGTTCTTGCTATGGATAAAACTAATTGCATTGCTTTGTATAATAAGGCAATTGTTGATAGTGAATTGGGTAAATATGACGAGGCGTCAAACATATATAATGAACTTTTAAAAACTGATGAAAATATATTGGCACAAAACAAAATATATTTAGTTGATATTCAAAATGATATGTTTGAAAACCAATTAAAAATGGCGCAAGATTTCTATGCTAAAGGTGAATATAAAAAAGCCAAAGCATTGTATGAAAAATTGTTGACTTTAAAAAAGGATGACTACAGAGTTTATATAGGATTAGCTGATACATCTTTAGCCCTTAACATGCATACTTATGCGAAAAATTATTATGAATTAGCTATTCAGATTGACAATACTAATCAAGATGCTTTGCTTCATTATGCGCAAGTATTGTATGAATTAAAAGACTACGATACAGCACTAATTGTGCTTGATAAAGCTATTGAAAACGATTCAAAAGATGATAAATTGTACTATAATAAAGCATTAATTGAGTATGAAAAAGAAAAATTTGATTTGGCAGATTCTGACATTAAAAAAGCTTTATTAATTCAGGCTAATGATCCGGATTATAATTATCTTCAAGGCATGATTTTAGAAGCTTTAAACAATAATCAAGGGGCAATTTTTGCATATGAAAAATATATTGATTTATCTGATGACGAAGCTACTAAAACCAAAGTTCAATTAAGAGTTAAAAAATTATACGATTTAATTGTAGATGAAAAAGCTGAGTAGTTTATTATTAATATTTTTTGTCTTGTTTGTTACACAGACTGCTTTTGGATGGGGTGATAAAAATAAGTCATCCTTATATATTAGTGCAACAAATCCAATGGAAGATAGCAATTATGAGACCGAAATTCAATCTCACAGTGTATTTAAAATAAACTCTCGAATTTATTTTTTAATTTATAATCCAAAGGGTTTTAAATCTAATTATATTAAATATCAAATTGTTAAGCAGGATGATAAAGCTCATATTGGTGGTTATACAAGGGCAAGAAATAAAACCGTACGATTGAAAAACAAAAATTATTATTGCGATTATTTTGTTTTGTCTGAAACGGGTAAATATTTCCTTCAGGTTTTTGATATAACTGATTTGAATACAGAGCTTGCGGTTGGTGCTTTTAGGGTTGTGGATGAGTAAAATTGTTTTAAAAATTAAAAACTTTGTAGAGGATTGTCTTTTTGATTTGCACAATAAAATTTTTTCTTCCAGATACGTACTAAAAGGCAAATGTAAAAAGTGTGGAAATTGTTGCAGGAATATTCTTTTTAGTACGCAAGACGGTTATGTTAAATCAAAAGATTTGTTTTTGCAAATGCAGAAGAAATATCGTTATTATAGAAATTTTAGAATATCAGGAGTTGTTGAGAATAAACAAGAGTTTCAAAATGGTGCGCTAACTTTTGAATGTAAATTTATTTCAAAAAATAATAAATGTCTTATTTATCCGATTAGACCAATATTTTGCAGGAATTATCCTGACATCAATCCTGATTTAATTTATGGCGGTGTAGAGATGCTTGATGATTGCGGGTTTTATTTTGATGTTAATAAAAAATTTTGCGATTATTTAAAAAACAAAGAGGCTTAGTCCTCTTTGTTTATTCATATTTAATTCCTGCTTCTTTAAATCTTTTAAATACTTCTTGGAGTCTTAGTATGGGTTGAACCAGTGATACCCTAAAGTGGTCATCGCTCATTTTTCCAAAGGCACTTCCAGGAGTTATCAATACACCTGTTTTATCTAGAACGTATTTGCAAAAATCCATTGACGAGTTAAAGGTTGATGGAATTTTTATCCAAAAATACATTGTAGCATCTGATCTTGGGGCATAAAATCCTAATTCGTTAAATCCTTGTGCAACAATTTCTCTTCTTGCATCATACTTATCCATAATTCCTTTGACATAGTCTTGCGGCATTGTAAGGGCTGCAATGCAAGCGTCTTGGACTATTGTTGATGTGCCATAGTCAATGTTAGATTTTATTGAATATAGATTTGTTATAAATTCTTCTTTACCAACCGCAAAACCGCATCTCCAGCCTGCCATATTAAAGGTTTTGGTAAATGAATGAAATTCAATTGCAATATCTTTTGCGCCATCTATGTTAAAGATTGAATAAGGTCTATAGTTTGAAAAACAAACTTCGCCGTAAGCTAAATCTGAAACAAGCAAGATGTTGTATTCTTTGCAAAAATTAACAACATCAGTTAAAAAACTTTTTGGTGCAACTGCACCTGTTGGGTTGTTTGGGTAGTTGATAAAGAACATTTTTGCTTGTTTTGCTATGTCTGTTGGGATTTCACTTAAATCTATTAAAAATCTGTTTTCTTCTTTTAAATTGACAAAGAAAGGTTTTCCGCCCGCAATCAATGTACCTCTGCATAAAACAGGATAATACGGATCCGGAATTATGTTTATATCACCAGGGTTAGTGTAAGCCATTGCAATATTTGCAAGACCTTCTTTTTCGCCAATTAAGGTTTGAACCTCTGTGTCTGGATTAATATCCACAAAGTATCTTTTTTTCATCCAGTCGGCAATTGCCTTTCTTAATTCCGGTTTGCCTCTAAAATTTGGATAACCATGATTAATAGGATTTTGAATTGCTTCAAGAGCTACTTTTACAACAGGATCCGGTGTTGCGCCGTCTGGATTTCCGATGGAAATATCTATAACATCAACACCGCGCGCTATGGCTTGTTGTTTTAAATCTGCAAGTTGAGCAAAAATGTATTTTGGCATGTTTGTTATTCTGTTTGCAGGTGTAATGTTTATATTTTTTGTTTCCATCTTGTTTCCTTTCGCTAAATTATAAAAACTATATAAAAAAAGAGCCTCATTAATTTGAGGCTCTTTGAGTGTTTAAATCTCCTACTATGCCTCAGGCGCAGCTTCAGCTTCCGCGTCTTGCGCGGCTGCAGCGGCTTGGGCAGCTTTTTCTTCTTCTAATTTAGCTAGAGCTTTTTTAGATAGTTTTGTTTTTTCTGATTTTTTATAGTTTAATGTGCCATCTTCGTTGGCATTGTTAATAAGGTACATAACTGTTTCAGTAGCTTGTGCACCTTGAGATAATCTAACTTTAGCTCTTTCAACGTTTAATTTCATTTCTTTTGTTTTAGGATTATAAAAACCTAGTTCTTCAATAGGAGCGCCTTCACGTTTGCAACGGCTGTCTATTGCGATTATTCTGTAGCTAGGATTCTTTTTATAACCTAGTCTTTTTAGTCTGATTTTAATCACTTTATTAAATTCCTTTTAATGTGTACTGTCTTATTTCTATCAAACTATAAACATATTTATTTTGCAAGTATAGTAAAAAGTTATTTGTTAAAAATTTTAATAATATGCTATATTTAATTTATGATTAAAAGTTTAATAAATAAATTAATTTTAAAAAATGATTTGGATGAAGTTGAGACAAAAGAAGCTTTTGATGAAATTTTTTCCGGACTGGCAGGTGAAATTAATGCAACATCATTCATAACTGCGCTAAAAATAAAAAATGAAACAATAGATGAAATTGTTGCTGCTATCATTTCGGCTCGAGAATCTGTAAATAAAATTTGTCTTGATGGAGATAAAGCTAATTTTTTTGAAAATATTGTCATATCTCAAGATGGCGGTTATTTTGATATAAAATTAGCTGTTGATTTAATTTGTAGTGCTAATTCCCTTGCTGCTTTGAGATATACTTTTAATAATTGTTTTGAAAAAAATAAGTCATTTGAATTGTTGAAATTGATGGGTGTTAAATTTGCTAATCAAAATAACGCAATAAAACATTTTGAAAGGCTGAAGTTTGGATATTTTGGACTAAATCCTGATGAAAGATATTATAAATACACTAATTTGATTTCAAGAAGTCTTGAGTTTACTAATATATTTGATATTTTGGGAAAAATGTTAAATCCTTATTGTGTTAAAAATCAGATTATTGGTTTAGTTGATAAAGATAAGGTGGATTTATTTGCAAATATTGCTCTTAGATTAAATAATGACAATACTATCGTTCTTTGTGGCGATAATTCTTTTCCTTATGTTACTATGCAAGGGGAAACTTATGTTGCTGAAGCATGGAAAAATAAAATTTTTACTTATGTTTTAACGCCACAATTACTGGGATTTAGTGAATATTCTCTTAAAGATTTAATTTGCCCTGATTATGAAACCAATGCTTCTGATATGATTTTATTGCTTCAAAATAAATTGCAAGGAGCTAAAAAGGATTGTGTTATATTAAATGCCGCATTGGCGCTTTATATTTCAAAGAAAGCTAATTCTATTATGGATGGAATTGAATTGGCAAGAAAAACTCTGGAAAATGGAAGTGCTTTTGATAAATTTATTCAAATTAAAAATACATATAATGAATGATTTTGAATGAATTTGAATCTAATCTAAATTGAGCTTATAATATTATACTGATATGAGAAAGACATGTACAGTTTTATTGATTTTTCTTTTTGCCTTTATGGGGCAGTTTTGTTTTGCCAAAACTCAGCAAGAAGAATTTGAAAATGATACTTTGTATTCTCAGGAATATTTTGATTATTTAATTGAATGTGCTTCTTGCGAATATCAAAAAGAGCAAGAAAATAATAAAATAAATGAAAAAGAAGAGATAACTCTTGAAGATAATTCTGTTTCTCAAGACGAAGATTTAAATAATAATTCCGATAATGATGTAATTTCTGATAATTATGAGCCGTTTAAATTAAAAATTGAAAGTTATGATGTTGGAAAATATTCTCAAAGTTATATAAAAGAAAATAGCAAAACTTTAATTCCTGTTGGTTCTAAGTTTAGTTTTATGCAAGATACTTTACAGTTTCGAAATAAATATAATAGCAACGATTATCGTATTTTGGCAGGTGCAGAATATAAAATTAACAGATTTTTAAATTTGACTAGCGGTTTAGAAACAAATTTTAGAGGTAATGACCAAAACCCAACTTCGCGAAAACTTTATTTTACTCCTGTGTTAAGTATCGGAGATAAATTGTCGATTAGTTTTCATAATAAATATGATACTTCTAATCATTCTCAAGACCATGATATTGGGCTTAGTGTTTCTCCGTTTAAATCAAAAGCACTTGATTTTGGTGTATATGCCGGAACTACTCAGCAGGTTGGCGGAGCTCATAGCGAAAGTATAAATTTTTCGACTAATTTTTATTTCTTTTAATATAAGAATGTTTTATTGTATTGTGAAAGCATTTCGAGACTTGTCATTAGTGCTTGATTAGTTGAATCATAGCCTGATGAGCCGTTAGATTGCGCTTGTATATTTGCAAGTTCTCTGCTTAAACCTTCAAGTTTTTTAAGCATTTCTTCGTTATTTGAGTTGAGCTGTATTTTTTGTTCAAGAGTATTTTCTATTATTGATAATAATGATTCAAAGTTTTGTTTTTCATCAACATTGATTCCTAGCTCTTGGGCTAATTTTTTAGCTTTTTCAAAAAGACTGTCTTTTTGATTATTTTGTGTCATTGAGTTTTCCGAATTATTTTTTGCATTTTGTGTTTTTGCTTGTGCAAGAAGTTTTTTGCCTTCTGCCTCTGTTATATTCGGATTATATTGTATGCCCAATTTTTCCAATTCTGCTTTTGTTGAATTGGTTAATTTTTGGTTGTATGCGCCATATGATGAAGCGCTCATTGCTAAATTAATAGAACTTATTGTCATATCTCTCTTTTCCTAATTTAATTAAACTAACCTTAAAGTCAACCTTCTTAGTTAGTTGTTCGGCATTTTTTTTAAAAAAATAAGTATAATTACAAAATTTGTAATAAAAATTTACAAATAATTAAAATTTACTAAAAACAATAAATACATAATCACTGTCAAAAGAGTTTATGGCTTTTACTATATTTTTTGTGTTGTTTTTTATTTCGTAGTAGTCGTTATCTATTTTTTTGTATTCAATTATTTTTGTGCAGTAAAAATTTCTTTGCAATAAATCAATAAATTGATAAAGTACTTTTGATTTTAATGCATCAAATAACATTTTGGATTGGTTTTTTGACATATCAGGTCTGGCTAGATTTATTTTTCTTAATTTTGGTGAATATTTTTCATTCAGGGCAATTTTTTCTATACTATTTACTGATAATGGTTTTGAATTTAATTTGTCTACAAATAATATAATTTTTCCTTCTTTTTCTTCGCTGCTTTCTATTAGTTTTTCGGCAAAATATCTTGTAATATATTCGCTCTCGCCCCTAAATAAAAGATAGTCGTTTAGCAGATGAAATATATTGTTTTTATTTATTGTTTTGGTTTTTTTATTTACAAGTTCTTTAATAAAGCAATTTTTTGAGTTTTTTTGCAGCATTGAATAGTCAAAATCCATAAAATTCAAATCTTTATAATAAAGTTTTGCAAAATTTCCCATATAGGGCATTATTATTACATCTTCTTTGGTTGTTTCGTAATTTTTTGTGTAAATATTTAAAACATTTATTGTTGCATACTTTTTGTTTAAAGATATGTTAAATGAATTGATTTCAGGATTTATAAATTGTATTGTTAAAATACAGAATATAACCAGAGATTGAAATATTGTGTCTTTTATACTGAATATTCCATATCCAAGTAAAATTATGCATGTTATAAAAAATTGCGTGCAGTATATTGGGCTTACATCCAGTTTTTCATATACGTTTAATATTAAAATAAAACCAAGATTTATAATGGCTAAAAGAAAAAGAATTCTGAGTCGATAATCTTTTTTGTATGCTCTAAATGTGAAAATAACTGCAATCAGCAAGGGTAGAATTGAGCTATAGAACAATGTTATTAAGATTTTAATTGTGTTTATATTTTTGTAGTCTGCATTTAAAAAGAAGCTATAGAGCATTCCAAGAGTTGTTTTTGTTTGGATTTCAGGAGAGATAAAACTTAAATAAGGACTTATATATTCATTTATCATTAAACCAAGTGATGATAAATTTAAACCTATGCCGTTAAGATTGGCAGGAATCAGCATTTTGCTTATTGTTACCGATTGAAAAATTGCAAGCGGAAAAATTATTAAAAAGGCTATCATTGAGCTAAATGCAAGTTTTAAAGTTGTTTTTCTGAAATATGGTTTTTTTTCTGTTATTAAGTAGAAGATTATAAATTCTGCTATGATATAAAGACAGTTAATCGGGTTAATTAAAATAAAAGCGCAGTTAAATATGTTGAGTTGTTTAAAATGTTTTTTATTCGGTTTTTTAATAAAATCCAGTAAAGAATTTATTAAAAAACTTCCTATTAAAAAATCAAGACAATAAGGTGTAATAAGATTACTGTAGTATAAGTAAAAATGATTTATTGACAAAAAAATTGCAAGAAAAATTCCGAGTTTTCTTCCTTGAAGTTTTTTGCCTATGTCTATAAGTACAAAAATATTTACTATGCCTAAAATTGCGTTGAATGAGCGTATGAAAATTTCATTTTTGGATATAAACAGGATAAAATGCAAAATAAAATAATAAATCGGCGAAAAATAATCCATAATGGCACAGTTTTTTATTATTCCAAACGGAAAAGAAGATGAAGCTATAGCTATACTTTTAAAATCTTGATCAACAAAACCTATTGTTGATGTCATATAGCTATATCTAACCAGTGCAAAAATTATGAAAAGTACAATATATAAAATATATTTTGATTTTTCATTTATTTTCATATTTTAAGTATATATGAATACTTTTAAAATGCCAAATATTAAGCCGCGGTGATATTTCTGATTATTTGTATTTTTGTATTATCCTTGTCGCACCAGACAGAATCACCAAAAGTACTTGTAGAATATATTGTTTGTTTTTGTGCTTTCGGATCGTTTAAAATCAATATATCATATCCTTTTAGCCATGGGTTTTCATAAACTTTTAGTGAATCACCATGGCCTATTTCTTTTCCTTTTATCTTCCCTTGTGTTAGAAAATCCATGTTTTGAAACATATCTATAGCATCCTTTGGGCTTAGAATTTCTTTGATTTCTTCAGGAAGTGTTTCATATTTTTTTATATATTTTGATTTTCCGGCAAATGTCACAGTATCATGTTCTATTGGAAGCGGTTTTTCTATTGGTTCTTCCACTGTTTTGTTATTATTTTTTTTCAATACACCAAAACTACCCAAATAGTTAATTTGCGGAACTCTCATTGTTATCAACTCTTTTCTATTACAACACAACTTCTGTATTAATTTTAACAAATTTTAGAAAAAAAATCTATAATATATTTAAACTATTACAAAACTAAATATGGTATATAATACACTTTTTATAATGATTTTAACTGTTTTATTGATTATTTTTGTGATTTAATTTTTGTATGAAATTTCTGCATCTTTCAGATTTACATATAGGAAAAAAAGTTAATGGTATTTCGATGATTGAAGAACAAAAATTTGTTCTTCAACAGTCAATTGAATTAATCAAAAAGGAAGATGTTAGTTTTGTTTTGGTTGCAGGAGATGTTTTTGACAGAGCAATTCCATCAATCGAGGCTATGGATGTATTTGGGTCTTTTTTGTCTGAATTAAATTCACTAAATGTAAATACATATATAATATCAGGCAATCATGATAATATGGAAAGATTGGCTTATTTGTCTGATTTATTACATAAATCAAATATATTTATATCTAAACCCTTTATTGGTGAGGTTGAATGTTGTAGTTTTGAAAATTTTAATATCTATCTTCTGCCATATTTGTATCCGGCTTTAATTAGAAAATACTTTCCTGATGAAAAAATTGAAAGCTATAATGATGCGTTTAGTTTAATAATAAAAAATACAAAAATAGATAATAAAAAAATTAATATACTTCTTTCTCATCAATTTGTTGTTTCTTCGAATGCTCCAATATTATCTGAAAGTGAACAAAAAAGTGTTGGCGGTGTTGATGAAATAGACTATAAAATATTTAAAAAATTTGATTATATTGCCTTAGGGCACCTTCATTGCCCTCAAAAGGTCGGCTTGGATAAAATACGCTATGCTGGCTCTATTTTAAAATATTCATTTAGTGAAATAAATCAAAAAAAGAGTTTTTGCATTGTAGATTGTAAATCAAAAGATGATATACAAATCAAGCTTTTTCCTATTTTTCAAAAGCATGATATGAAAGAATACAAAGGTTATATCGATGATTTTTTAAGTAAGGATTTTTATTCTGAAATCAATAAAGACGATTATATTCATTTTACTTTGCTCGATGATAATGTTATTGATGCAAAGGCAAAGTTATCTTTAATTTATCCTAATATAATGCTTTTAGACTTTGATAATAATTTTACAAGAAATTTAAATACAAGTTTTGATATTGAACTTAAAAAGCAAAAAACCCTTGTTGAACATTTTTTTGATTTTTATTCTTTGCAATCTGAACTTGAAATTGATGAAAATAAAAAACAAATTGTAATTGAGACCTATAATTCAATCAGGGAGGATAAATGCGCCCAATAAAATTAATTATGCAGGCATTTGGTGCTTATCCTCAAAAAGTTGAAATACCTTTTGAAAAACTTGGTGCAAATAACATATATCTGATATATGGCGCAACCGGTTCAGGCAAAACAACTATATTTGATGCAATTTCATATGCTTTGTTTTCTGTTCCTTCAGGGCAATATAGGAAAAATTTAAATCTTAGAAGTCATTATGTTTCAGATGAGGTTGAAACTTATGTTCAATTAGAATTTTTGCACAAAGGTGAAAAATATTTAGTTTTTCGAAGTATGAAGATGAATAAAGGTAAGATAAAAACTTCATCTTTGCTTGTTTTGCCTGATAAAAATACTATAATTGGTAATAAAGAAGTTGATAATTATATTGTTGAACTATTAAATATAAATGCTTCACAGTTTTCTCAAATTGCGCTTTTAGCTCAAGGGGAATTTTTAAAGCTTTTGAATCCTGATACAAAATCACGAAGTGAGATTTTCAGGAATTTATTTAAAACAAATGATTTTAAAATTTTTCAAGAACGATTAAAAGCTTTATCGATTGCGTATCGTAAATCTTTTGATGAAATCAAAAAGTCTGTTATTCAATATTGTTGTGATATTGAGTCAAATAGCGATGTTTTAAATAAATTTATTGAAAATTATTCGAATAATTCTTGCATTGTTGATTTTGATGAGTTTTTGAAATTAATTGAAAATCAAAATGATTTAGATGAAAATGAATTGGAATCTTTTAAAAATTTGTTGGATGAAGTTGATAAAGAAATAATCGAAAATGAAAAAAAACTTCAATTAATACTTAATAAGCAAAAGTTGATTTCTGAAAAAGATGACTTGTTAATAAAATTAAAAACCCAAGAAGAAATTTTTAAAAAAATTAAAGATGAATTTTCCAAAATTGCCAAAAAAGAAAACAAAGAAAAAGAGCTTATATTGGAAATTGAAAAATCAAAAAAAGATTATGAGAGTTCAATTTTAATTAAAAATTTAGAAGAAAAAAATAAAATTTTAATTAAAAGTTTAGAAGAAAATCAAAAAAAATTAAAAGAAAATTTTGATAAAATTGAAAATTTGAAAAATAATTATTTAAAATTTTTGTCAAATCAATATTTAAATTTGGAAGAAAATTTAGAAAAATCCCAACAAGATTTTATAAATTTTAAAAAAGATTATGATGAATTAAGCAGATTGTATGATATTCAATATGATAAATATCTTTCTTCTCAAGCAGGTATATTGGCTAAAATGCTCAAAAAGAATGCTCCTTGTCCTGTTTGCGGGTCAACAAATCATCCTGTTGTAGCTAAATTGGCAGATGAGGTAATCTCAAAAGACGAATTAGATAAAATAAAAATTAGCCTTGAAAAAAAATCTAAATTATTGAATGAAAAATCTCAAAATTGTTTAATTTTAAATGAAAAAAAACAGCAAAAATTTTTGGAATATGAAAAAGAGTCCAAGAGATTTAAGATTGATATTGAAATCAAAAATTATGATGTTGATGATTTTAACTATTTATTAAAAATTGATGAATTGGAAAATTTAAATGAGCAAATTATTGAAAAAAATCAATTGTTAAATCTCGATATTGAGAAAAATTCAACACAGATTGCGGTTTTAAATAAAGATTTAACAAATTTTGATATTAATAAAAATCTTGAAATCTTTGAAAATTTAAAAATTCAAAAGGATGAATTATCTGCTGAAATTAAATCAATAAAAACAAATTACGAAAAAGAAAGTATGTTATATAACGAATTAAAAACAAGAATTGATGTTATTTCAAAACAGATTGATGATTTTTCAAAAATAAAAATTTCAACACATGATGAAATTTCAAAAATTATTGCAGATTGCAATTTAAAAAAAGCTGATTTAAATAATAAATTTAATATTATTAATGCCAGATTTTTAAATAATAAAAAACTTTTACCAAAATTAAATGAAGGTTACAAAAAATATCTTGAAATAGAAAAAATTTACACACAATACGATATTTTATCCAGATGTGCAAATGGTGACATGGTTGGAAAACCAAAAATTGAATTTGAGCAGTATATTCAAGGCTATTATCTTGATATGGTTTTGCATGAAGCAAATAAAAGATTTCAAGTAATGACAAAAAATCAATACAGGCTATTAAGAAAAAAAGATTTTACATCTATTCAATCAAAAGAGAGTCTTGAACTTGAAGTTATGGATTTCCATACATTTCAAAAGAGAACTACAAAATCACTATCAGGTGGGGAGAGCTTTATGGCTGCTTTGTCTTTAGCTCTTGGCTTGTCTGATTGTATAAGTGCCTATTCTAACGTTTCAATTGATGCATTATTTATTGATGAAGGCTTTGGTTCTTTGGATTATAACACTTTGCAGTGTGCTATGGATGTTATTGGGGATTTGTCTTCATCAAATAAGTTAGTTGGAATAATTTCCCATGTGGAAGATATAAAATCTAGAATACAAAATCAAATTTTGACAACTAAGACAGATTTAGGCTCAAGCATTGAAATAAGTTTTTAAATTTCTTTATGATAAAATGTTATTATCTGGAGGATGATATGAAAAATATTAAAAAAGTAACTGATGATTTATATTATATCGGCTGTAACGATAGAAGAATAGAATTATTTGAAAATGTATACCCTGTTTTAGATGGTGTTTCTTATAATACATATTTTTTAAAAGATGAAAAAACTGTTCTGTTTGATACTATTGATAAACATGTTGCTGAACAATTTTTTGAAAATTTAGAATTTTTATTGGATGGTAAAAATCTTGATTATTTATTTTTACACCATTTAGAGCCAGATCATGGCGCATTAATCAAAGAAGTTATTGATAAATTTCCTTCTGTTAAAATTGTTGCTAATGCTAAAATTAAGCAAATGTTATATCAATTTTTTGAGTTTGATAAAGATATTGAGTCTAATTTTCAAATTGTTAAAGAAGGCGATACAATTAAAACAGGTAGACATGAATTTACTTTTTTAATGGCGCCGATGGTTCATTGGCCGGAGGTTATGGTTAGTTATGATAAGACTGACTGTATATTATTTTCTGCTGATGCTTTTGGGTCTTTTGGAGCGCTGAGTGGTAATATTTTTGATGATGAGGTTAATTTTATGGAAAAAATACCTGAATATCGAAGATATTATTCAAATATTGTTGGTAAATATGGTCAACAAGTAAATATGCTATTAAATAAAGCAAAAAATCTTGAAATTGGGATGATTTGTCCATTGCATGGCTTGGTTATACGAAAAAACATAGCAAAAATATTTGAAAAATATATTTTGTGGGCAAATTATTTACCTGAAGAAAAGTCTGTGTTGATTGTTTATGCAAGCGTATATGGCGGTACTCAAAATGCTGCTGAAGTATTGAGTTATAAACTTTCTGATTTAGGTATAAAAAATATGAAAATTTATGATGTTTCCAAAATTCATAGGTCTTTTATATTGTCTGATGCGTTTAAATATTCCCATATCGTAATTGCATCAACAACTTATAATAATGGTGTTTTTGTTAATATGGAACATTTTGTTTCTGATTTAATTAAACACAATTTACAAAATAGAACATATGCAATTATAGAAAATGGTTCTTGGGCCTGCAATTGCGGAAATTCTATTCAAGATATGTTATCTCAATTAAAAGGAAGTAATTTTATTGAAAATAAATTAACTATCAAATCTGCAATTAAAAAAGAGCAAGAAATCGAGATTGAAAATCTTGCAAAACAAATTAAAGAAAGTTTAGATAATTTAGTTAATAAATAAAAAAGCCCCAATGGGGCTTTTTTATTATACAGGTTGCGCTGTTTTTGTTTTCTTTCTTGATATTTTAGAAATTCCCGTTCTGGGCAGCGGTGTTCTTGTGACTATAATTGAATTTGGGCGCTTGTAGCTTGATAATTCCAATGATAGCTTTTTAACTTCTGCTCTTATGATTTTGTTTAATTCAACATCATCAGGATATTTTTCTATAATTTCTTTTTTAGGATAAATTTTTACAGCAATCTCTTCTGTTCCTTGTTTTGAGCCTGTTTTAATTACATCAGAATATACAAGCGTTTCTTCTATTAATGGGCTTTTTGCTAAAACTGCTTCAACCTCTTCTGGAAATACCTTTTTTCCTCCTGAAAGTACTATCATGTTTTTAATTCTGCCTGTAATGTATATATATCCGTGAGAGTCGATTTTTGCAATATCTCCTGTCCTAAGCCATCCGTCTTCCATGATTGCTTCTTTTGTAAGTTCAGGTTTGTTATAATAGCCTTTCATGATATTATCACCAAACATTTGTAATTCATGGGTTTCTTTATCTATTCTGACTTTAACATTACTAATTGGTTTTCCAACCGAGCCAAGTTTTCTGTGTTTTTCGGTGTTCATTGTGATTATCGGGCTTGCTTCAGATAGTCCGTATACTTCATAAATGCTAATTCCTATTGCTTCAAAGAATTTTGCAACTTCTATATCTAGCGGAGCTCCGCCTGACATAAAGCCTTTAAATTTGCCGCCAAATTTTCTTTTTAATTCTCTAAACATTATTTTAGAAAGCCATCTTGTTTTAGCTGTTCTTGCTATAGCATATTTGAAATTGAACCATAATTTTTTAAATGGACCATATTGTCTTATTTCAGATTCAAGTGTTGTTTTCATTAATTTTAAGAATGCCGGTACTGCAACCATGAAAGTTATTTTCTTTTCTTGCATTATTTGGAAAATATCTTTTGGTTTTAAGCTATTTGAATAATATATTGACGCTCCTTTATTTAAAAATGACATGAAGCCGACTGATATTTCAAAAAGATGATTCATAGGAAGAATCGAGAGCATTGAGTCATCTGAATTAAAATTAAAACACTTTCCTACTGCAATAACTTGGGAGAAGATGTTTCTATATGTTATTTCAACTCCTTTAGGGTTTCCTGTTGTGCCTGATGTGTATACAATTAGAGCTGTTTTATCAAGGCTTCTGTGTCGCCATTTCTTGTCAGGCATATCTTCAAGGGTATGTAAATTTACATAGTTTTTATTTGCACCTTTGCCATCAATAATTATTATATGTTCGATTGAAGAAATCATTTCTTTTAATTTGATTGCATCGCTTAGATGTGAACTTGATACAAGGATTGCTCTTGGCATGCAGTCTGATAAAATATGATTTAATTCATGAATTGTTAATTTAATATCTAATGGAACGCTAACTACTCCTGATAATACATTTGCAAACAATGTTGCACCCAGCTCGGGCATTGATTCAGATAAAATCGCAACTTTATCTCCTTTTTTTAGTCCTATATCTATCATGTAGCTTGCAAGTTTTCTTGATAAGATACTTAAGCCTTTAAATGTCATTTCGTTCCAGCCTAAATTTGAACGAATACCCAGAGCTATATGATCTTCCAGTTCTTTTGTTCTTTTTTCTATAAATGATAGTAAGTTTGTCGTTTCCATACTTTCTGTTATTCTCCCCTAAAGTTAAGTATTATATATATTATATATTAATTTTTAAAAAAATAGTCTAAATATTTGTAAATTTATCTTTATTTTGATGATATAATTTCTATATTTTAAAGGAGAAATTATTAATGATTGAAATGAGAGTCATGGGTATTGCGCTAGATACTCGTTCCGGTTCACCTATTGTAGTTTTAAATGATTTGGATAATAGAAAAGCGCTACCAATTTGGATTGGTTCTGCTGAAGCAAGTGCTATAATTAGAAAAATTGAGAACATTCCTTCATCAAGACCTATGACCCATGATTTATTTTTAGACATTGCAAAACAATCAGAATTTTTGATTACAAAAGTTGAGATTAATGATGTAGATGATCAAACTTATTTTTCAACAATATTTATGTATAACGATAAATTGCAAAAAGAATTGCAAATTGACTCTCGTCCGTCTGATGCTATAGCAATTGCGCTCCGTGCTGATGTACCTATTTTTGTTAGTTCTGCAGTTTTGGCTGTCGGTTCTGTTTCAACAGATGTTGAAAAAGATGAACAAGAGGCACAAGAATTTAAGAATTTTATTCAAGATATTAAGCCATCAGATTTCGAGAAATTATTGAAAAAGAATTTTGAGTCTGATCAATAAATTCCATCTTGTATCATTGAATGAAAGGCATTGCCTTAAATATTTTCTTTTTAAGGTTCTTAGCCCTATTGAATAAAATGTTGTATTATTTTTAATTTCCATGGTATCTTATTAATGTAAAATTTAAAAAAGGCAAGAAAAATGGATAAAATTACAAAAGAAATGGGTATAATGGATATTGTGACAGCACATCCGGAAACTTTAGAGGTTTTTGCGCAATATAACATGGGTTGTATTGGTTGCGCTGCTGCTCGATTTGAAAATCTTGAAGCAGGCGCTAAAGTTCATGGAATTGACCCTGATGAGATGGTTAAAGCCATGAATGAAGTTATAGAAAAAAGTGCTGGACAATAATTTTTTTTCATAGTATTATTACAAGGCACGGTTAAAGTGTTTGAAAATTTAATATTTGCCCTGGTGGTGGAATCGGTAGACACGTCGGACTTAAAATCCGATGAGGCTAATAACTTCGTGCCAGTTCAAGTCTGGCCCAGGGCAATTTAAAATAAACTTCGCAATTAAGCGAAGTTTTTTGTTTCTAATACCTTGTTGTCCTATTAAAGATTATTCTAAAATTGTTATAATTATATTTATTATCATGCGTTATATTTTATTGCCAAGCACAAATAAGAAAAAAAAGTCAATTTATGTTAAGAAATGTAAAATTGAATTTAATCAAAAATCAATAATGTTCGGTAACTTTACTTAAATAATTATTTAAAATCTTCTTCTAAATCAAATAATGTAAGACAAACTATAAAAAAAATGGTAATATAGCTAAGCAGTTAAAAAAATGCTGCGACCAATTAATTAAAAGTGAAAAAATTAAACAGTAGATATAAAATATTCGTTACAAATTTTAAAAATTAACAACAAACATGGCAATTATTTTAAATAAAAATATTTTATAAATATATAGGTAATAGTGTGTAAATGTTATTGGAGGAAATCAATGACAATTAGTGTGAACAATCGCAAAAAAACAAGTAAAAAATCTTTTGATGAGTTAGTTAACGATTTAAAAACTTCTAATTCTGAAAAAGTTAGATATAATGCTGCTAGAATTCTTGGCGAAATGGGCGATTTTAATGCTGTTGAACCTTTAATTGATGTATTAAAAAATGATAAAAATGGTTCTGTTCGTTTATATGCCGCTCGTGCTTTAGGCGAACTTGGTGATGTAACTGCAACTGAACCTTTAATTGAGTCATTAAGATTAGACAGAAACGTTGATGTTCGTGTTCGTGCAGCTCGTGCACTAGGTCGTCTTGGTGGCGAAGTAGTTGTTGAACCTCTTGTTGAAGCCCTAAATGATGAAAACCCTCAAGTTTGCATTACTGCAACTGAAGCTTTAATCGAAATAGGTGATGTTGCAACAGACGCTTTAATTGCTTCTTTGGATCATGAAAAAGTTAATGTTCGTTGCGATGCAACTCGTGCTTTAGGTGAAATTGGTAATCCTAAATGTGTTGATAAAATCATTAACATGTTAAAAGATGAATGGGTAAATGTTAGAATTTATGCAGTAACTTCATTAGGTAAATTAAATGACAGAAAAGCCGTTCCTGGTTTGATTGAAGTTATGAAAAATGAAAAAGAAAATGATTTAGTTCGTGCCGGTGCAGCAGCTGCTCTTGGCGTTTTACGTGATCAAAGAGCTTTATTACCACTTCGTGAATTAATCATTAATGCTGAAGAATTAGGCGAACTTGAAGATACAGCACTAAAATCTTTCAAAAAGATTATGGCTGCTAATTGGGAAGCTATGCAAGGTGCTCAAGCTGTTAAAAAACCAAGTTTCTTTTAATATAAATTAATTAATAAGTTTAAAAAGCCCTGAATATTCAGGGCTTTTTGGTTTTTAAGAATTTGGTTTTAATTTAAAAATTATATTCTATTGTGCCAAACTCCGCCTTGTCTATCTATAATTGCATCATAGAATGACCATAGTCTGAATACGCCTGTTAAACCCAATACAGCATGTGTAATGTTTTTGTCCGCTGATTGACCATTTATTGCTTGTCCGATTCCGGGCCATACTAATAATGAACACAATGAAGCGCCAACACTTCTTGCTGATACGTGTCCATCTGTACCATGTGTTCCTGCTGCAAATACGGGGGTAGCCATAGTTAATAGCGCCATTAGTGCCATAGTTGATAAAATCTCTTTCATACTTTCCTCCTTTTTAGCTATGATATTAGATAATTTATTAGTGTTCTAATCATTACTCCTGTCGGACCTTGCAATGTTTCTTTATTTGACTTGTCAAGATATGCAGTTCCTGCTATATCTAAGTGTAGCCAAGAGTTTGATTTTGTAAAGTTTGATAGAAACCAAGCCGCAGTCGACGTTCCTGCTTGTCTGCCTCCTGTGTTTTTCATATCGGCTATATTTGATTTTAGATTGTCTTTTAATTCATCTAATATAGGCATTTGCCATGTGTTTTCTGCTGATTTTATAGATGTTTCAATAAATTTATTGATTTGACTTTGATTGTTTCCCATAACTCCTGTGATATTGTTTCCCAAAGAAACAATGACTGCACCTGTTAGGGTTGCTATATCAATTACTTCGTCAACATTTAATTTGTCACAGTAACAGAGGGCATCAGCCAGTGTTATTCTGCCTTCAGCATCAGTGTTATCCACCTCAATTGTTTTACCGTTCATTGCTGTTAATACATCACCTTGTTTATAAGCTGATCCTGAGGTCATATTTTCGCATAATGCGCAAATTGCGTGCAATTCAATATCGCACTCCAGTTTTGCTATCGCTTGGATTATTCCTAAAACACTTGCAGCACCGGTCATATCGTCTTTCATTGTTAGCATTGAGCTGGCCGGTTTGATATTCATTCCGCCTGCATCAAATGTTATGCCTTTGCCTACAAGGGCTATTTTTTTTCTTGGGGTGCATTTTGGTTTGTAGGTCAAATGTACAAACTTTGGTTCATGGACGCTTCCTTGACCTACTGCCAAAAATGCATTCATATTAAGTTCTTTTATTTGGTTTTTATCATATATTCTTGCTTCTAATTTATGTTCTTTTGCAATTTGGCAAGCTATATTTGCAATGTATTGCGGGGTTGCTATTTGCGCTTGTTCATTAACTAAATCTTTTGCAAATTTCATTGCAAATGATGTATATGCGCCAATTTCTGCACTATGTTCAATTTCTTTAGTTAGGTTATTATCTAATAATTCAATTGTTTCAACTTTTGGTTTTTTGTCTGATAAATATTTATCAAATTCATATAGTCCTATTCTTAATGAACATAGAGTCATTTTTGCTGAATCTTCTTTAGTGAAGTTTTTAATGATATTGCTGCATTCATTTGTATTTTCAATTAATTCTACAGCTATTGAGTTGTTTTTTGTCATTGTTTTTGCGCACCTTGCAGCATTTGCAACAACTTGAGAGAATTTTTTTCTTGTTAAATTTTCTTTTTTTCCTAAACCTGCTAATAATAATTTTAGATTTTCATTAATTGCAAATTTATATGTTTCCATAAATTCGCCTTTGAATATTTTACATGTTTCAATTTGATTTAAAAGTTGACCGTCTGAAAGCTTGTTTAAGTAGTTGATAAGCGGGCTATTGGCCTTGTAATCTTCCCAAATGAAACATATAATTGTATCTGAGTCAAATTCTTCTATTTTTTTTGTTAAAAATCTCATAGTGTTATTCTCCTATAATATTTTTTATTTTTTCTATCTCATCCATTGCTCTTTTTGAGCGTAGTTCATTTTTGTATTTTTTATCTTTTAATTTTCTTTTATCGCCTTCTACTTCTTTTGTTATCCCCCAGTTAGCGTTTATTGGCTGGAATTTTTTATGTTCTTCAAAAGTAATATAGTCAATTAATGCACCAAGCATTGTTTCATTGTTAAGAGAGATAAGAGGTTTGTTTTTTAAATGTCTGTCTATATTAATTGCGGCAAATAATCCTGTTGATATGCTTTCGCAATATCCTTCAACCCCTGTAATTTGTCCTGCAAAAAATAAATTAGCATATTTCTTTGTCTGAAGGTGTTTATTTAGGATTTTTGGTGAATTAATAAAAGTATTGGCATGCATTACACCGTACCTTGTTATAGTTGCATTTTCAAGCGATGGTATACTTTGTATTAATTTTTTTTGCTCTCCCCATTTTAGGTTGGTTTGAAAGCCTACCAGATTGTATAAATTTGCCATTTTGTCATCTTGTCTTAGTTGAACAACTGCGTAAAATTGATTTTTTTTAAATTGGGTTTCTATTCTTTTATCAAACAGCCCAACCGGCTTCATTGGTCCAAATCTTAATGTGTCTATTCCTCTTGAAGCCATAACTTCAATTGGCATGCAACCTTCAAAATAGCTTGCTTCAAACTCTTTTAATGGCGCTCTTTGAGCATTTATTAGTATGTTGTAAAAGTTTTCATATTCTTCTTTATTCATTGGACAATTAATAAAGTCCGCATTACCTTTATCCCATCTTGAGGCATAAAAAGCTTTAGTAAAGTCTATCGAATCTTTTTCAATTATTGGCGCTATAGCGTCATAAAAATGGAAGTCATTTTCGCCAAATTCTTCTTTAATGTTTTGGGCTAATTCTTTTGCGCTTAGCGGGCCTGTTGCAATTATTGTTGGGATTGATGTGTCTATTTTCTCGTATTTTTCATTTATTGTTGTAATGTTGCTTAGAGAATTAATTATTTCTTTTATTTCTTTACAAAAACCAAATCTGTCTATTGATAGAGAGTTTCCTGAAGGAACCTTATTTTTTATTGCTGTTGGAAATAAAGTTGATCCAAGTTCTATTGCTTCTTGTTTTAGTAATCCTGAGGCGGACAATATATCTAGTGAGCCTAGAGAATTTGAACATACAAACTCAGCAGGATAGTCTGTTGTATGTGCTCCTGTTTGATATTTTGGTCTCATTTCGAACAAATCAACATTGTAGCCTTTTTTTGCTAAATATATTGCAGCTTCGCTGCCTGCTAAACCCGCCCCTATTACTCTTATTTTTTCCATATGACTATTATACATTAAATAAAACAAAAGTTTTCTTAATATAATTTAATATTGACTAAAGAAAAAACCATATGTGCCGTTAATGATTATAAGAGTGAATTATCGGGTGGCATATGTTTAATTCAATGAAACATGTAAAAAATAAAATATCTGCTTGTGAAATAATCGAAAAAGCCATGATTAAAAGAAGAAGGCTTTCTGTTGCTGCCATTTTAAATATATCAGCAGACAACCAAAGAATTAGGTTGGTGAAATAAATTATTCTGAAGCTTTTTCGCTTGATACATCTCTGTTAAATTTGGATGAAAACGTTTCTAAGAATTTAACAAATTTATTGTTTGGAATATTTTCCGTAGTTTTTGTTTCTTCGTTTTGTTGATTAATAATAATTAAAACTTCATCTTTTGCTGCCATTTTTAGGTTGTTTCTTGCGATGGACTCAACTTTGTACATTGAAGAAAAATTTTTAATTTCGCTTTTTAGGTGTTTATTTCTTTCTTCTGCTTGAGTTTTTAATTCTTGGGCTTTTACGATTTTTGTTTGATATACGACAATTTTTGCTAAGTTTAAAAGTGCACTATAGCTAATTTGACATACACACAACAAAAGCACAATTGTCAAAAAAGAATGATAGAATCGAATTTTTCTGATTTTTTTCTTTTGTTGTTTTTGAACTCTTGACTTTAAATTCATATATCCACTGCTCATAAAATTATTCTAACCTAAATTTTATTTTTTATATCATTAAAGTTTAAATTCGTAACAATATTTTGCAACTTTTTGTTTTTTTTGATTTAGCTCATATTCTACTGGTTTTGTATTAAGCCAATTTAATTTGTTTAATATGTCTAGAGTTATTAATTTTCTTGCTTCGTTGTTGTTTTGAGTCATTTTGACAAGCAGGATTTCATCTTTTTCAAGATTGTAAATAATTACAAAGCCGCCTGCACCTACTTTTGAGAATAATTTTCCTTTAGAAAGTTGTATTATTTCGCTGTCAAATCTATTGTATCCTCCGTATATATCGGGGTATTTTAATATAGAATTTAATATCGGTTGAAAATCTTTATTTTTAATTAAATTAAAATACGATTTAATGATATTTTCTGCACTTATTGCCCATAGCGGCGTGCCGCAGCCGTCATAGCTTAATTTATTGCATTTTTGTTTTGATAATTTTTCTTGTTTTTCTTTTATTAATTGCTGAATCGGGTGTTTTTCATCTGTATAGCCTATAAGATTAAAACCTTTATATTTTGACATTAATAACATCATTATGTGTTTTGCTGAGCAATTATTGTGCAGTTTGGTTTTCCTGCCTTTAAAATGTCTTAAATCCAGTGGTTCTTGCGCTATTATGTCTATATCTTTTATTTTTAAGTCATGTTTTTTTAACAGATTTTTCAATATTTTTATGTGTTCAATATCTCCTGCGTGTGATGCGCAAAATATAGCTAGTTCTTTTTGTGTGAAATTGTAGTCTTTAATTATATTGCAATCACACATAATTGACGCCTGCAGGGGTTTAGCAAGGGATCGCATGTAAAACAGGGTTTTTTGTTCAAAACCTATTGTTTTATATATTCCCTTCTTGTTAGCTAAATATATACTGCCATAATATATTGAATCAATGCAGTTGTTTCTTTTTGTGGTTAATAAAATTGAGGCATTATTTTTCATTAAAGATTAAGTAATTTTTTTAGACGTTTTTTCATTATTGTATTTTCATTTTCAAGACGTGCAATTTCTCTTTGCATTCTTGCGATTTGATCTTCGCTTTGAGAACCGTCAGGAAGTTTTATTGATGTTAGGCCTACTCCAAAAGACAAGTGTTTTCTTGCTTCATCCTTAAGCAGCAATAGGCTGTCTAATCCTTTGTCGGTTATAAAACCCATTTTAATTAAAATACTTGCCATCTTAATATGACGACCTTCTTCATTTAATTTTTTTTGGTAGCGAATAGCTTGTTCCAGTTGAATTGCATTTATTTTGCCTATTCTTTTCAAAAATTCGCCTGTTTTAATTTTTCCGGCTATAAAAAGGGCAACTGCTATATTTTTATTTGTTAAATAATCGTCTATTTGTAGAAATTCTAATTCATTAAGTCTGCAAAATATTTTTGCACTATCTGCTAAAGTCCAGTTGTTTTTAATTGTTATTTCAAAAACATTATTACCTTCTGAAAGGTCTTTTAAAAAAATGTAATATCCTTCAGACAGCCTCAGATTTCTTTCTTGCAGCTCTTGTTTTCCTTTAAAAGTCAATTTTGGACACATGTATTGAAAAAGATCTTCACCTTCTATTAATTGTGAAAATTCTTCCAATTTTTTTCTTAAATCCTCAAGTATTTCTTTTGTTATAACTTGCTTTACCCATATAGGAAGATTTCTTATGTTTTGAATGAATAAATCGGATGTTTTTTGCATTTAATCTACCCTTTTTATTTAATTATATATAATCTGGTTTTTTTTACAAATACATTATATAATTTATTGTGGTATGTGTGAAGTAAGTTATAATTATTTACGAAAGTAAAAAAATATGGGATTAGACGGAATTTCGTTAAATCAATTGAGAATAACTCCTGATTATAATTCTGCTGAGTTGAATAACGTAAACAATTTTAATACTTCAAATGATGTAAAAATTGTAGATGGTTTATCTGAAGGGCAAAAAGTTGACCCTGATAAAGAAAAACAGCATGAGGATTCATCTTTTGCTTTTGACGAAAATTCTCAAGAAGACCAGTCGCAAGAAGAAGAAAAAGAAACTGTAGTTAAATATGATTTATCTCAAAGTGATAAATATGGATTAAAGATTAATGAGGATACGAACGATATATTAATTGTAGAAAAAGCAACTAATAATATTGTTGAGAAAATAAATGCTAAAGAATTATCTAAACTTGTATATTATTTAGCTAATTCCCAAGGTGCCATTGTTAATAGGAAATTTTAAAATGAACCAGTATGTAAAACAATATCAAAAATCAAGCATAGAAACTGCCTCACGCGAACAAATATTAATAATGCTATATGATGGTGCTATTCAATTTTTAAATAAAGCAAAGATTGCCATGCAAAATAAACAAATTGAACAGACTCACAATAATCTTATTGGTGCGCAAAATATAATTCAAGAATTTATCAATTCTATGGATAGAGAGGTTGCTCCGCAATTGGCAGAGAACTTGATAAGTTTGTATGAGTATTTTATAAGAAGATTAGTATATGCAAATGTTAAAAAGCAGGTAGAACCCATTGATGAAGTTTTAAGATACTTAAAAAGTTTAAAAGCAACTTGGGAAAAGGCTATTGAGCTTGCTCAAAAAGAACAGGCAAGCGAACTAAAAGAATCTTCTATTGATTATTATGAAGATGACGATGATGATGAAGAAGATGATGAAGAGGATGAATAGTTTATGTTAAGTATTCATGATTATAATCACCTTAAATTGTTGTATGATGAGTTTTTAAAAAAAAATTTGTATATCAAAGAAATTATTAATAAAGGGCTTTGGGATGATTTAGATGTTGCAATCAAAGATAAAGAAGCTCTTATGCGTCAAATCATTTTTTTTGAAAAGCCAAGATTGGATAAAATAAAGTCTAATGATGAGTTAAATAAAAAAAGATTAAAATTAATTGAACTTGAAAAAGAAAATATCGCACTAGTTGTTGAAAAGCGCCAAATGCTTGAAAAAGAGTTGCGCAAGACTAAAAAAGTTAAAAAAGTTTTAAATACTTATGAGCCTTTATCTAGAAATACAAGATCAACTTTTGAAGTTAGACAAGATGATTAAATTATTTTCTTAAATTTTTATAGCTGAATTTTATATATATGATTATACCTATTAGTATCCATATCGGAAACATGATTGCACTTGATGTTAGTTGTTTTAAGGAGTATATCATTAATCCTGTGCAAGAAATTATTCCCAATATCGGAAACAAAGGTACAAATGGTACCTTAAATGGTCTTTTTAAGTTTGGTTCGGTTTTTCTTAAGATGATTACTGCTATACATATTGCTATGAATGCTGTAAATGTGCCATAGTTACATAATTCAGCTGATATATTTAAATCCATAAATAAACTACAAACAATTATAACAAGGCCAACACTCCAAGTAAGAACATGTGGAGTTCTGTGTTTTTTATGAATAACTCTCAATACTCTGGGCAAAAATCTATCTCTGCTCATTGCATATAGTATTCTTGTTGAAGCTAATTGACAAATTAAGAACACACTTGCCAGAGCACATACTGCTGCAACAGAGATAAAGCCGGCTAAGTAGTCTTTGTTTATTATGTGTAGGGCTGCTGCAATAGGTGCTGAGGGGTTGATTTGATTGATTGGCGCAATGCCTGTCAATACTAATGCCACTAAAATATATAACACCGTACAGAATAGTAAAGTACCAAGAATTGCTATTGGCAAGTCTTTTTGCGGATTTTTTGTTTCTTCTGCCGCTGTTGATACTGCATCAAATCCAATGTATGCAAAAAATATTATAAAAGCCCCCATGAGAATTCCTGTAACACCATTTGGTGCAAAAGGTATCCAATTTTCAGGTTTTACATAAAATGCTCCCACAACAACAAATGATAAAATCATAAATAGGTTTAAACATACCATCACGGTTGCAAATCTTGTAGATTCTTTAATACCTTTTATTAATACTAAAGTTACAACAAGTGTAAGCAATACAACCGGTATATTTATTGCAACAGGTATTTTATCAAACAAAAAGGGCATTTTATCATGAACATCAATGCCATATTTTGAACACATATTGTAAATTGAGCGGACATCGCTTCTAAGCCACAAGGGAAAATTTACAATAAAGTCAGGTAAATAATTAGAAAACCCTTTTAATAATTGAGTCAAATATCCGCACCAAGAGCTTGCTACAGTGACATTTCCAATTACATAATTGAGCATTAACACCCAGCCTATTATCCAAGCGGCAAATTCGCCCAATGTTGCGTAGCAATATGTATATACACTACCTGATACAGGTATAATAGAAGCAACTTCACTATAGCAAAGAGCTGAAAAAACACAAGCTATAGCTGCCAGTACCATAGAAATTATGATTGCAGGACCTGCACCCGCACTTTCGGGTGTTCCTTGTATTGCAGTTCCTACAATAGTTAAAATGCCTGTACCTACAACAGCACCAATTCCTATAATAAATAAATCAAAGGCATTAAGAGTTTTTTTTAGAGAACCTGTTTTTGCTCTTTCTATTAGCTCTTGTGCTGTTTTTCTTGTAGATAAATTTGAGGCAATTTTTTTAAGCATTGTCTATAGTGTTTCCTTCGTTTGTTGTTTCTTCTTGAGCTAGTCTTTGTTGTTTGTAGCTATATGTAAAATAATATAGAATTCCTAAAATAACCCATATTGGGAATAATATTCTTGAGGTTTTTAAAAATTGCATTGAATAAATCATTAGACCTGAGCAACATATAATTCCCATCAATGGCAGAAATGGCGAAAAAGGTACTTTAAATGGTCTTGGTCTATTGGGGTCTGTTTTTCTTAATATTAAGACTGCAACACATACAATTATGAATGATGCAAATGTTCCAAAATTACATAATTCTGCAGCAGTTGAAATATTTAGTAAAAGTGAACCGATTATGCATATCATACCAACAATCAGGGTTAAAATATGAGGTGTTTTATATTTTGGGTGAAGTTTTTGTAAAACAGGTGGTAAAAATCTGTCTCTGCTCATTGCATATAAAATTCTTGTTCCTGCAAGCATTAAGACTAAAAGAACTGAAGTTAGACCAGTTAGTGCACCAATTGAAATTAATCCTGCAACCCAGTTTTGTCCTACCATTGCCATAGCTGAAGCGATAGGGGCATGGGTATCGATTTGAGAGATTGGCACAACACCTGTTAAAACTAATGCTACGAGAACATATATAATTGTGCATACACCAAGAGAGCCAATAATTCCTATTGGAAGGTTTTTTTGAGGATTTTTTGTTTCTTCTGCTGCAGTTGCAATTGCGTCAAAGCCAATGTATGCAAAGAATATTATAAATGCACCCACAAATATACCGTTTAATCCGTTTGGTGCAAATGGTGTCCAGTTTTCAGGTTTAATATAAAACATGCCTGTCAAAATAAATAAACCAACTACTCCAAGTTTTATAGCAACCATTACTCCGGCCATTTTTGTTGATTCTTGCATACCTTTTATTAGGGTTGCGATAATATATAGCGTAATTAAAATGCCTGGAACATTAATGCAAATTGGTATTCCTAAAAAATGCGGAACAACAGAATTTACATCTATTCCTTGGCTTGATAATTCTCTAACCACTGTTGAGTAGTCATGAATAAGATAAATTGGCGGATTTGTAAGCCAGTCAGGTAAGAAGGTAAAACCCCTTATAAATTGCATAAAATATCCGCTCCATGCGCTAACAACGGCAATGTATCCTACTAAATATTCAAGCATTAATACCCAGCCGATTAACCAAGCCATAAATTCACCCATTGTAGCGTAAGTATACAAATAGGCACTTCCTGCAACGGGTATCATTGAAGCAAATTCACTGTAGCACAAAGCTGAAAATACACAGGCCAGTGATGCTAATATCATAGAAATCACAAGCCCTGGTCCGGCTCCTGCGGATTCTGCCGAACCTGCAGCAGCAATTCCTACTACTGTAAAAATTCCACTTCCAATAATTGCACCGACGCCTAAAATAATTAAATCAAATGCGCCAAGTGTCTTTTTTAAACCGCCTTTTTGTGCTTGTTCAAGCATACTGTCAGGGTTCTTTAGGGTCATTAGATTTTTTGCAATATTTTTTAGTATGTTAAGCTCTTTCTTTTCTTCTGAGCCTGGTGTTAAATCTTTGTTGTTAGTGCCCATGCTTTATTCTTCTCTCTATTTTTTAATTAATGGGAAGCCTAATTTCTCCCTTTGTTCTACATATAGTTTTGCAACTTTAGAAGCAAGGGTTCTGACTCTATTGATATAATTAACTCTTTCATCCTTAGAGATTACCCCTCTTGCATCTAATAGATTAAATGTATGTGAGCATTTTAGAACCCAATCATATGCAGGTAATACAATTCCTGCCTCCATACAGCTGTTTGCTTCGTCTGAAGCTAAATCAAATAATTTGAATAATCTTTCAGGATTTGAGTATTCAAAATTATATTTTGATTGTTCTATTTCATTTTGCAGGTATATGTCGCCATATTTTAGGTTTTCATTCCATTTTATGTCGAAAACGCTGTCAACATTTTGAAGATACATTGCAATTCGTTCTAAACCATATGTAATTTCAAGAACTACAGGTTTAACTTCAAGACCTCCAACTTGTTGAAAGTATGTAAATTGTGTTATTTCCATGCCATCAAGCCATACTTCCCAGCCTACTCCTGCTGCACCCAGTGTTGGGGACTCCCAATTGTCTTCAACAAAACGTACGTCATGTTTATTTAAATCTATACCCATCGCGGTTAATGAATTTAAATATAGGTCTTGTGCGTTATCAGGAGATGGTTTTAAGATAACTTGATATTGAAAATAGTGCCCCAATCTATTTGGATTTTCACCGTATCTGGCGTCTGTTGGACGTCTGCAAGGTTCTACCATAGCACAATTAAATGGTTCTGGGCCTAATGCTCTTAAAAAAGTGGCAGGATTCATTGTGCTGGCACCTTTTTCAATGTCATAAGGTTGTTGAATAACACAATTGTTATCAGACCAGTATTTTGATAAATTTAATATTAGTTCTTGAAAAGTTAAAGCCATTTATTTTTCCTAAATTCTATAATATTACAAATGTAATTATGTGCAACTATTTTTGGTTTTTGTTGTCATAGTCAATTCTGCCAATCAGCTTGTTTAGTTGTTTGGCGACTGACTTAAATTGTTCTATATTTAAGCTTTGAGCACCGTCGCATAATGCGTTATCAGGATCATGATGTACTTCAAACATTAGACCGTGTGCACCTGCAACTAATGCAGCCTTGCCCATTGGTTCGATTAAGTATCTTTTTCCTGTGCCATGGGACGGGTCAACAATAATTGGTAAATGTGAATATTTTCTTATGATTGGAACAGCTGCTATATCTAGCACGTTTCTTGAAAATTGTGTATCAAATCCTTTTACACCTCTTTCGCAAAGAATTACATTTGGATTACCGTTTGAAACAACATATTCCGCAGCTAATAAAAATTCCTTAATTGTTGCAGCCGGTCCTCTTTTAATCATTACAGGCTTTTTAATTCTGCCTAGTGCTTTTAATAATTTAAAGTTTTGCATATTTCTTGCGCCAACTTGTAAAACATCTGCATATTTGCACAACAGCGCAATATCCATTGTATCCATTACTTCGGTAACAACTAAAAGTCCTGTTTTTTCTCTTGCTTTTGCAAGATATTGCAATCCTTTTTCTTCCAGACCTTGAAAATCATATGGGCTTGTTCTTGGTTTAAATGCACCGCCTCTTAAAAATTGGCAACCCATTTCTTTTGCTGCCATTGCAACTTGTAGTAATCCTTCGAAATCTTTTTCAACGGAACAAGGTCCAACCATTAAAACAGGTCTTTCCAAACCACCTATTTTTGTTCCATTTGGAAATTTGATAACTGTGTCTTCAGGATGTGCAACGCGTGAAACCAATGTATAGGGTTCTTGAATTTTTTTAACTTCTCTAACACCATCAAGTGCTGCTATGTTTTCGGCGTTTAAATCTTTTTTATCTCCTAATACAGCAACAACATTTAAAAGTTCGCCGTTGTTTACTTGGGTTTTTAAGCCTCTGTCTTCAACGTATTTGATAACTCTATTTAGTTGATCTATTGTTGCGTTGTGTTCCATTACAATAATCATATGTTGTTATCTCCAGTCTATGAGTATTAATCGCATTTACCATTCAAGCACAAATATAGTTATCTGTATATATGTTATTAAGAAATGTTGTTTTATGGTATTATTTTTTTATGAATATGCCGACAATTGAAATTTATACTGATGGCGCATGCGCTTCTAATCCAGGCCCTGGAGGGTATGGAATTGTTATGCTTTATAAAGATAAAAATGGCATGGTGCATCAAAAAGAGTTTTCAAAGGGTTTTGCTTGTACTACCAACAATAGAATGGAATTATTGGCTGTTGTTGATGCTCTTAATTTGCTAAAGATGCCTTGCAGAATTTCTCTTTATTCTGATTCAAAATATGTTGTTGACGCAATAAATCAAAAATGGCTTGATTCATGGCAAGAAAAAAATTGGAAAATATATTCTAAAAATCCTGTTAAAAATATTGATTTATGGAAAAAGTACCTTGCTGCTCAAAAAAGACATAAAATAACTTTCTTTTGGGTCAAAGGTCATGCTTCAAATAAATATAACGAATTGTGCGATAAATTAGCTGTGAGCGCAAGGAATTCATCTAATCTTGAAATTGATGAAGGATATAATACTTAAAACATTCTTCTAACATTGCAGCAAGGAAGTGCTGTGGTGTGGATTATAAAGTCATTCAGCGGTTTGAGATATTGAATCATGAATTTTTTATTTTTAATTTTTTCACGACAAATTTGAGTATCAAGCTCTTGAGTTAGGTATGTGCTTAATGCTTTTTGTCGTTTAGTTTTGGGGTAATCTTTTAGTAATTTTATGATTTCCATTATAATTATAATAATCCTCCAAATGGAGGATTTCATCATATAATAATGAAAAATTTACATAAGTTAATTTAAAAAATCGCTATGTATATTAATTTCATTTAGTTTTTTCCCTGTTTTTTTATTTAAGGGTTTAATTCCATATTCTTTTAATTGATTTGCTAATTTAAAAATTTTGTTTTCTTGTGTTATTTTTTCATATTCTTTGTTAAATATGTCTATATTGTGTTGCATTTGTTCTTTAATTTTGTATAAATTTTGTGAGTGTTGCGCAATTAAATCGTAAATATTTTGAGATATATTGATTATGTTTTCGATATTTTTTTCTTGAGTATCTTGTGCCCAAAGCATTTTTGTCAGTTTTACTGTTGTTAAAATTGAGGAATTACCGACAATAATTATATTTTTTTCTGCTGCATTTTTAATTACACTTAGAAAATCCTTGTCTGTATAAATTAAAGTTAAAACAGGTTCTAATGGGATATACATTAAAATAAAATCCGGTTGATTGAGATTGATTGCGCTTTCATATTTTTTGTTTGCAAGATTATTTATTGTTGCGTTTAAGTCTTTAGCAAATTCGTTTTTCTTTTGAATTTTAATGTTATCATTGCTTTCTTTATATTCAATGTATTTTTCCAGATTTAATTTGCAATCTATTAAAAGAGATTTATTATTTGGTAATTTTATAAGATAATCCGGTCTTATTGTTTTATTTTCAGAGTTTTGTGTTTCGTATTGTTTAATGTAGTCTATGTTAATTTGTGGAAATATTGCATTTAACACGTTTTCAAGACAATTTTCGCCAAATTGTCCTTTTAGGTTTTGGTTAGTTGTTAAAATTTTTACTAATTCTGATGATGTTTTTATTGCATCTTTTACTTCTTTTGTATTTATTTCATTTTGTATTTTGTATTCATCGATTGATTTTTTAAAGTCGTTTAAAAGCACATACAACGCTGAACCATCTTTTTTAAATTTTGCATAGAACAAGTGGCATAAAAAGCCAAACAAAAAAAATACTATTGCTGTTAAGATGTAGCTGTACAAAAAAACTCCTTAATATTAGTTCATATAGATTATATCTTTTTTTAAAGTTTTTTGCAATTTTGACGTTAGCTATATTGTACATATTGGAGGTTAATAAGTGAAAAGATTTTTGTGTTTATTTATGGTCTTGTATTTAATTAATGTAAATGCTTTCGCAATTGATTGGGTTAATTTAGTTAGCCCAAACGGCAGAGCTGTTGCACTTGATAAAGATAGTATTTCTGAAGTTGATGGATATTATTTTTATAATATTAAATTTGTTAATAATAATAGAACTAATCCAATGATTGTTACAATGCAATCCGGTGTTTCCCATCCTTTTTCAGCGCGAATAAGAACTTATGAAGAAAATGAGTATAATGCGCTTGAGGGTGATTATAGAAACATTACCTTGAATAAAACTTCCAAATTAGAGCCTGTAACATATGATTCAATAGTAAATACCTGTCATAGAGCAGTAAGGGATATTAAGCATCCTGTTGTTAGTAATTTGGTCATTATGAATTAAAAATATATTAAAGCCGATTTAATCGGCTTATTTTGTATTAAAATTGCCTGTTGTAGGATATTATTTTTGTTTATGTTATAAATAAATCAAAAATAAAATAAATTTTTAAGGCAGGTTATTTATGAAAAATAAATGTCAAAATTGTGGATATGAATATGGTGAATTTGATATATTTTGCTCCCGTTGCGGTGCTAAAATAGAGAAAAATGAATCAATAAACAAACAAGATGATTCATTAGCTTTTTTTGAAGAAAAGAAAAAAGATAAAAAAGAAGAAAAATCATCAAGTAAGTTTGAATTTTTTAATTCTGACGTAAAAAGCAAAGATAATGATATGGTTGTTAATTTTGCAATTTTTCTTTTAATTGCTTGTGTCGTTGTTGTCAGCTGCGTTTATTTTTCTTTGAGCCGTTATAATGAACAAAAAATGGCACTGAAATTTAAAAATTATATAAATAACCCTTCTCAAATACCGGAATTAAAAGAGCCTAATAATTACGACGATTTATTAAATAATTTATCTGAGGTAGAATTATTTTTAAAATTGTATTTGAAATATTCAAACGACCCTATTGAAAAAAAAGAACAAGTTTTTGCGTCTTATATGACAGAGATGGATAAACTTCCTCATTTAACAAATGAAAGCATGTTAAAAGAAGATGTAACCGGATGTGGCGGTGTTTTAACCCCTGCAAAAGCAAAGAAGTGTTCTGGTGAATTAAACGCTAAATTTGCAAAAGTGGGTGTTGCTGCATATTATAATTACAATATTTTGTATTTATATCCAAATAATAAGTTAATCCAAAAGAAATATTCAAAATATCTTTCTTATTCTTTTAGGGAATATTTAAAAATTAGAGCGAAGTACAATAAGCCAACTTCTGTTGGGTTGGTGTTAAGTGTTAAGCCTAAAAAATTGGCAGATAAAATTGCGGATTTTGAGGTTTTGGCAAATACAATTCAAAATCAATATATTCAAGATAGGTCATATAATATTGTTTATAACGATTTTAAAAAATTCATATTTTCTCCTGAGATTTATGCCACAACTACTCAAGAGATGAAAAAAGAGTTCAAAAATGCATATAATTATTATTTAAAAAGCAAAAAAAATTCTGCATTATGTTCTGTTATAATGAGCTATTTGGATAAAAAAAGAAGTTATAGTGATGAAAACTTTAGAAATGATTATCCTTATTCTATTCCTGAACAAAATTTTGAAGAAAATGTTGAAAATTCAATATTGGCTGATGTTTTTGCTCAACTTAGAAAGAGCATATTTTCGAACATTGCTGATTTGAAATTATCATATGTTTATAATTATCAAACTAATACTTGGAGAGAATTTAAACAAGGAGTCGAGTTAAAAAATGGGGAATTTGTTATATCTGAACCTGATGAAAGCAATAACATTTTCATATATAACAATCGTTTTTCTCCTTTGCAAGAGTTAAATATTTCTAAATATTCAAAATTATTTTTGGTGAATAAAAATTTATACATTTATAATTCTGATAAATTGTCTATTTCAAAAGTAACCTTTAATTCCAGAACTTTTAATACTATGAATTTATCTCCATCGGATGTTGGTTCTGTTTTTGCTGGAGTTAATGTAATTAATATTGATTCTTATAGTGATTACAATATTTATATTGAAAAACTAAACACTAAAGCAAATTATATTCTTTTATCTAAATATTCTCAAGGATTTTCAAGTTATATCCTTACTCCGATTAAAGGCATAGTTACTCCTTTAATTCTGCCAAATATGTTTAGTGTTTCGGCTGACGGGGAAACAATTTTGTCTTTCCATGGGAAAGATGTAAACCCTGAAGAAACTTCGGAAAATTTACCTACATATAGAATTATTGTTTACACAAAAGACGTACCTCAACAACAGCCTGTAAATGAAACAACACAATATGTTCAGTATGATGAAAAAACGGCAAAAGATGAACAAAATTCAAATTCAGACTATAGACCGAATATTATGCCAAAAATTAAACAGGAGCTAAAACCAAAGGTTGAGGTTAATAATGATGAGCTTTTGGTTCCTGCTCCCGAGCAATCAATAGAACCTCCAAAAGAGGAGACTGATTAAGCGAACCATTCATTGTTGCCTAGTGCATTGGCTACTTCATTTGCTAAATCTTCATCCAGCAAGGTTGATGTGGCTTCTTGTACGGCTTTGTTGGAGTTTTTAGAAGAATGAAATTCTAAAATTTCTTCTTGAAGCTGGTTTGCTTCTTGATTGGTTAGTACATTTGGTTTTTTGTTTGGTTGAGCGCTGTAGTCTTGTTGGTTTGCTCTGAAGTATTGGTAATAATCCCCGCTGTTAAAGTTAATCATGATGTTTCACTCACTAACATACTCTTACCTTTATTAATTAACGGTATTTTGCTTTTTTTCTTTAGCTTTTGCGGGTTATTTGTTACAAAAGTTATTAAAAAACCCGCTTTTTTAATAAGCGGGTTTTTATATAATATTGTCTATTTTAAGCGTTTTCTCGTCTTTGCTTAACTTTTTCTATAATTTCGTCAAATTCTTCTGCGCTAATTGTTTCATGCTCTAATAATGACATTGCAAGTTCGTTTAAAATATCTCTATTTTCTGTTAAAATGCGTTTTGCAAGAAGATATTTTTCATCTATTATTTTTTTAACTTCTGTGTCCAGTTCATATGCAACTTGCTCTGAGTAGTCTTTTGTTTGGCCAAAATCACGACCCATAAAAACATGTTCTTGCGGTTCACCATATGTCATGCTGCCCATTTTGTCTGACATTCCCCATTGGCTAACCATTTTTCTTGCGATTTTTGTTGCTCTTTGCATATCATTGGAAGCACCTGTTGATACATTATCTCCATATACCAATTCTTCTGCTACTCTGCCGCCTAATAAATCGGTAATATGAGCTAATAATTTTCTTTTTGTTTGATGTTTAGAATCATCCTTTGGTGTATACCAAGTTAGCCCAAGAGCCCTTCCTCTAGGGATGATAGATATTTTTTGCACTTCTTCGCAGTCTTCAAGAAGTTTTAAAATAACCGCATGCCCAGCTTCGTGGTAGCTTGTTCTTTCTTTGTCTTCTTGTGTTAGAACTGTTGATTTCTTTTCTATGCCTGCTATAACCCTATCTATTGATTTATCTATATCGTCCATTGTGATAACTTCGCCATCGTTTCTTGCTGCTAATAGAGCTGCCTCATTTAAAAGATTTTTTAAATCTGCACCGGTAAACCCTGGAACTCTTTTAGCTAGTGCTTTTAAATCAACGTCAGGAGCCAGTTTTTTATTTTTGGCGTGTACTTGTAAGATTTCTTCTCTGCCTTTAACGTCGGGTTCATTAACATAAATTTGTCTATCAAAGCGTCCAGGTCTTAATAATGCGCTATCAAGGATGTCAGGTCTATTTGTTGCGGCAATTACAATGATATTGGTATTTTCATCAAAGCCATCCATTTCAACCAATAATTGATTTAGGGTTTGTTCGCGTTCATCATGACCGCCGCCCATACCAGCGCCTCTTTGACGACCTACTGCGTCTATTTCATCAATAAAAATCATACAAGGTTGATGTTTTTTTGCTTGTTCAAAAAGGTCACGAACCCTGCTTGCCCCAACACCGACAAACATTTCAACAAAATCTGAACCTGATATTGAGAAAAACGGTACACCAGCTTCGCCTGCAACAGCTTTTGCCATAAGTGTTTTACCTGTTCCGGGAGCACCAACTAAAAGTACGCCTTTTGGAATTTTTGCGCCTAATTTTGTGTATTTTTCACTGTTTTTTATAAAATCCACAATTTCTTCCAGTTCTTGACGTTCTTCGTCAATCCCTGCAACATCTTTAAATGTTATTTTAACTTTGTCATCAGCAAGCAGTTTTGCTTTTGATTTGCCGAAATTAAGCGCTGATGAGCCTGTTTGTTGAATTCCTTTTAGGATTAATATAATCATAATTGCAACAAACACAATTGGTATAATAACTGTGCCTAAAATACTCATCCAAGAGCCATCTTGTGGTTTTTGGATGTTTATTTCAACATTTGAGTCTTTAAGCACATCGTATAAGTCTTCGTCATTATTTGGTATTTCGACTCTGTATTGAGTTTTTGGTGTTTTTGCTTGAATTTTGTTAATATTTAATGGATTTGTAGTTTTTGCTTGATTGTCGTTTTGTTTTGTTTTTTCTTGTGTTGTTTTGTTTTCTGTTGATTCTTTGGGAGTTGCAATAAGAGTGTCTTTAGATATAACAACACTTTCTATTGAACCCATTTGAACTTTGTTTAAAAATTGTGTGTAAGATATTTCACTTGTGGATGTTTGCGGGCCTTCAAAAGCTATTGAAAGTAAAGCTATCAAAATAATAGCAACTATTACAATGATGCCCGTTGATTGATTTTTGTTCATAGACTCCTCTTGAAAAACTATTATATTGATATTATAACAAAAGAATTATAAAATGTTAAATATATAACTGAGGAATAATATTAAATGGCAAGAGTTTTTTTATCTGTCGGTTCAAATATGGATGATAGAGCAGCAAATATACAGCATGCGGTTGGTCTGCTTAATATGAGTGATAAAATCAAAGTTATTAAAACCTCATCTTTTTATGAAACTGAGCCCTGGGGAAATAAAAACCAAAACTGGTTTGTTAATGCGGCATTAGCTATTGATACCGAATATACTCCTATGGAGCTGTTGGAGTATTGTAAAACTATTGAATTAAAGTTAGGCAGAGTGCAATCGCAAAAATGGGGTCAAAGAATAATTGATATAGATATACTTATGTATGACGATAAGATTATTTCTAATGGTGATGTTTTAACTATTCCTCATCCTTTTATGCATGAAAGAGCTTTTGTTCTTGTTCCTATGCTCGAAGTAAAATCTGATTTAGTTCACCCTGTTTATAATAAGACTATTTCAGAACTATATGATGAATTGCAAAATCCTGAGGATGTTTTTTTGTATGGAACAGTTTTGCCAAAATAAAATTAAAATTGCTATAGTTGGCGCAGGGCCTTGTGGCGTTTATTGTGCAATAAATATTTTAAATTTGTTTGAACAAAATAACTTTCAAAATTATAGATTGGATTTAATTGATAAAGGTCAAATTTTAAGAACTATTTTACCAACAGGAAACGGTAGATGCAACATTACTAATGCCATTGAGGATGTTAGAGATTTTGTAAAAAATTATCCCAGAGGTGAAAAATTTTTATATTCTTTGTTTTTTAGGCATTCTAATTTTGATAGTATCGAATTTTTTAAATCAATTGGTGTTGATACTTGTATAGAAGATGATAATAGGGTTTTTCCCGTTGCGCAAAGTTCAAAATATGTTAAAGATAAATTATTGAATAAATTGCGAACTTTTAAAAACATTAGATTCATAAATAAAAAAATAAATTCTCAAAGCGATTTATTGGGTTATGATAAAATCATTATTTCTTGTGGTTCAAGAGGAACCAAAGAATTAATTAAGAGTTTTTCTCATACCTGTATTGATTTTAAAAAAGCACTGTGTGCTTTGAAAATTGAAAATGCTTCAAAATATCCAAAAGGTGTTAGTGTTAAATCTTTGGACGGTGATTTTATATTTACAAATGATGGTGTCTCAGGACCTTTAATTTTCAAAATTTCATCTGTTAATGCGTATAAAGAATTTCCTTATGAGATTAATATACGACTTTTTGAGCCGGACAATTTAATCGAATTGTCTAAGAAATTTCCAAAAAAGTCTATTGTTAATCTTGTTTGTGAATTTATTCCTAAATCTTTAGCTATGGTTCAAGTTGGGACTGAAAATAAAAAGGCGGCTGAGGTTTCTAAAGAAAAAATGATTTCATATTCAAAATTAAGATTAAAGGTACTATCCTGTGCTATTGATGGTGAAATTGTTAATGCCGGCGGAGTTGACCTAGATGAACTTGATAAAAATTGCAAATCCAAAATTATAGATAATTTATGGTTTTGTGGTGAAATTATGAATATTGATGGCTTTTGCGGAGGGTTTAATCTGCAAAATTGTTGGTCTGGCGCTTATGTAGTTGCAAATGATATAGTTAGTTCTATAATTAATAAAAAATGTTTGGAGTGTAAATGATGTATGATTTAGCTATAATTGGTTTGGGTCCTGCTGGATTAGAAGCTTGTGATATTGCATTAAAAAATAATTTGAATGTTATTGCGTTTGAAGAAAATGAACTTGGCGGAACTTGTTTAAATCAGGGGTGTATACCTACAAAAGCAATTTTGCATTGTACAAATTTATTAAATGAATTAAAACAGGCTGATAAACTTGGAATACAATTATTTTCTTCGCCTAATTTTAATTGGCATAAAATTTTAGAAAGAAAAATTGATATTGTTTCAAAATTCAATAAGGTTTTAGAACCTTCATTAAAAAGAAAGATTACTCTTGTAAAATCAAGGGCTGAAATATGTGTAATTGATAACGAAATACAAATTTGTGCTGATGATAATTATTATCAGGCAAAGAATATTATAATTGCTACAGGTTCTAAACCATTTGAAGTCAAAGGATTAGAATTTGATCATGATTTTATCATAAGTTCTGATGATTTATATAAATTAACAACTTTGCCTAAGTCTATTGCAATCGTTGGTTCTGGCGCAATTGGACTTGAATGGGCTATGATTTTTTCATCATTAAATGTCGAGGTTAAATTAATTGAAAAAGCCCAATCAATTGCACCTGCACTTGATATTGACATTCAAAAACGAATTGAAAGAATTTTAAAGGCAAATAATATCGATTTTTATAAAAATGATTATATTAAAGAAATTAAAAACAATACCATTATTTTAAATTCCGAAACTTCGTTTGATGTTGATTTAGTTTTGTGTTGTGTTGGCAGAGAGCCAATATTACCTAATATTTTAATTTCCGGTTGTCAAGAAAATTATATGTTAAAAACATATAGCGATTATTCAACAGATTTTGATAATTTGTTTGTTATAGGAGATGCAAATAAAGAAATGATGCTTGCTCATGCTGCAAGTTTTCAAGCAAGAAGTGTCATGAATAAAATACTATTTAATAAGCCTATAGTAAAAAAACAAATTCCTTCTGTTGTATATATGTTTCCTGAGATTGCAAGTGTTGGTTTAAAAGAGCAAGACATTGAAAATAAAGATGAATATATTATTAAAAAACTTTTAGTAACTTCAATCGCTAAGTCTTGGTGTGATAATGCCAGCGATGGACTTGTAAAAGTTATTATAAAAAATAATTTGATAATAGGTGCCCATGTTGTTTCAAAAGATGCTGATTTATTAATTTCAATTTTTAATATTTTAATTGATAAAAAAGTTCCAATTGATGAAATTGAAGATATAATTTTCCCTCATCCAAGCTTTGCTGAGGTTGTTTGTGAGGTATTAAAAAATGGTAAATAGATTAAGATTGCCTGAATATTTAAAAACCAAAATACCTTCTTTGGATAATAAGGAATTTCAGACAGTTAAAAAAATAATTTCTAAAAACAATCTTCATACTGTTTGCGATGGTGCAAGGTGTCCGAACAAGTGTGAATGCTATTCATCAAAGACTGCAACTTTTTTAATTTTAGGTGATACTTGTACAAGAAATTGTGCTTTTTGTAATATTTCTCAAAAAACTCCTTTGGGCTTAGATGAAAATGAGCCATATAATGTTGCTTTGGCTGTTAAAGAATTAAATTTAAAATATTGCGTTATAACTTCAGTTACAAGGGATGATTTAAAAGAAAACAATGACTATGGTTCAATTCATTACGAAAAAACAATTGAAGAAGTTAGGAAATTAAATCCTGATGTTAAAATTGAAGTCTTGATACCTGATTTTAAAGGTAATCATATTGCGCTTGATAGAGTGATTAAACAAAAGCCTGATGTATTCAATCACAATATTGAAACTATAAAAAGACTTTATCCTATAGCCAGATCTATGGCGAATTACGATTGCACTCTTGAAGTTTTAAAATATGCAAAAGATAAAAATATGATTACTAAATCCGGATTTATGCTTGGTTTGGGTGAATCAAAAGAAGAAATTGAAGAACTGATTATAAATCTTGATAATGTTGGACTTGATATAGTTACAATTGGACAGTACATTCAGCCCTCAAAAAAACATCTTGAGGTTAAAAAATACTACGCTCTTGATGAATATTCTTTAATTGAAGACTTTATCAAGAAATATACAAAAATTCTACCCGTTGCTGCTCCTCTTGCAAGAAGTTCTTATAAGGCGTATGAGTCATATAAGAAAATCATAGAAAAGTAAAATTATTTTTCTTCTTTAACTTTAGCCTTTCTTCCTCTGTTGGAAGATTTTTCTAGGTTGTTTTCTTGCATTGCTTGATTTATTTTTGCTAATTTTGCAACTTTGTTTATGTATTTCAAGTAGTCTTTTGGCTCAATTTTATTTTCTTCTAAAATTGCTAAAATAATTTTAACTCCTGAAAGATTAAGTGCCAAATTTCTGGTTAAAAATAAAACAAGTTTAGCTTTTTCTAAGTCGTCAATGCTGTAGTTTCTACGGTTTTTGTCACTTCTATTTGGTGATAAAATACCTTCTTTATCATATATTCTCAATGTTCTTTGATGAATATTGAGTGATTGAGCTACAGAACTTATGGGTAAAATTGCTAATTTTGTGTCGATAGATTCCGTTTTTGTTTTTTTTTGCATGACTGCTCTCGATTAACTAATATCTCTTTATTACATTATACCACGCCGTATAAGTCATAGCATGTTGCTTTTGTTATTTTAACGTCTACAATGTCGCCCGGTGTTAAGTATTCTTTTGATTTTATATATACAAGACCGTCTACTTCGGGTGCATCTTTATAACTTCTAGCTATGATTTTTCCATCAGAGTGGAGTTCTTCTATTATACACGGAATTGTTTTTTTTATGAAGTCTTTATTTATATTTAATGAAATTTCTTTTTGAATTTTCATTAATTCTCTTTTTCTTTTGTTTTTTACAACGGCTTTAATTTGCGGTTTTAGGCTGTATGCATATGTATTTTTTTCTCTTGAATATGCAAAAACCCCAACTTTATCAAATTTTACTTTTTTTACAAAATTACATAAATGTTCAAATTCTTCTTGAGATTCTTGTGGGTATCCTACAATAAAGCTTGTGCGTATGGATACATTTTTAATTTTTTTTCTTATTTTTTCAATAAACTTTTCATAATCGATTGCAGGACGTTTCATTCTTTTTAACACTTCAGGATGAGAGTGTTGAAGCGGTATGTCTATATATTTTACAACTTTATCTAGTTGAGCTATAGCATCGATTAATTCATCATTAAAATTAGTCGGATAAGCATACATTATTCTTATCCAGTTAAGATTTTCGATTTTATTTAATTCTTTTAAAAGGGTTGCCAGCATTGGTTTTTTGTATAAATCGAGACCATAGCTTGTTGTATCTTGTGCTATTAGAATAATTTCGGATACGCCTTTTTTAGCCAGTTCTTTTGCTTCGTTTACTATGTTTTCGATTTTTCTTGATTTGTATGAACCTCTTAATTGCGGAATTACGCAGTATCCGCAGTTATAATAGCATCCTTCTGCTATTTTTATATAACTTGATGAGCCAACTGTAATTTGCTCTCTTTTGACATCTTCTCTGTAGCAATAATTTGGTTTTTCTGATATATTTATATAATTTTCGTTTTCTATTGCTTCAACTATTTTATCGTATGTGCTTACACCGATATAATTTTTTATTTCAGGCAAGAGTTTCACAAGCTGTTCTTGATATTTTTGAACAAGACAGCCTGTTAGTATTATCCTTTTATTTTTTGCTATCATTTCCATGATGGCTTTAATGCTTTCCTTTTCGGCATCATGTATAAAAGAACAAGTATTAATTATAACTGTTTTTATATTTTCATTATCCGGATCAAGGCTGTATTTATAGCCATTTTTAACTAATAAACCAATCATTAGTTCCGTATCGACAAGATTTTTGGCGCAGCCAAACTGCAAAATTCCTATTGTTTCTTTATTTTTCATTTTTCTTAAAAATTAAAACCTTATAAGTGTCATCTAAAATTGCTATTCTTGTATAATTATCCATAACATATACGCAAAAATCAACACCATAATTATGGCATATTGGTGCTTTTCCATATTCTACAGTGTTTCTTGGAAAGAATATAATATATTGCGGTTGTTGTTTTTTTAAATTTTCTATTAGATTTTTATCTCCAAATGTTTCAAAATCAAGAGGCGTAAAAGTGGAGTTGTAGAATCCCCATTGTTTTTTATGAATGTAATTAAAAATTTGACCTTCCGGAAGTACTATAAAATTTTCATTTTTATCTATGTTTTTTGTTATAAATTCATTTGTTTTGTCAAAAATATTTTTAAAATCTTTTGTTAGATATATGCCGCTTGTTTTTGTTTTGTATTTGGGATGTGTTTTAAAATATAGAATGTTAGAAATATTTTGTGTAATCAACAGGGTAGTAATTATTAAAGTCAGATATTTTTTTGAGATAAATTTCGAACAAATTATATAACAACTGAAAAGTATAAATATATATCCAAAATTTGAATAGCCAAGATAGCTTGTGTTGAAGATTGCTTTAGATGAAAGAATTATTGAGAAAACAACTATAAGAATCTCTTTTTCTTTTAGTTTTTTAATATTTATTGTTGCAAGTATTGCAGTTAATATTGCACCAAGGCAAAATAAATGTCCGTTTTGATTAAATATGAGCATTATTGTTGCAAAAAAGCCAATTGATGCAATTTTGTAATTTTTTTTATATAAAAAGCAGCTTATTGCAATTGTTAAAATAAATATTATTAATTCTTCGAGGCTTTTTAAGAAGAATGTTTTTGAGAAAAATACACCTGTTAATTTATATAAACATTCAATTGCCTCTGTGTTTGTCATTATTTTGAGTAGTTTAAAATTATTGATAATATCTTCTGTAGTTATTTTGTTGAAGATTAAATATATTGCACTAAAACAAGGGAAAATCAGCAAATATGGAAAGCTTTTTATATATTTTATTTTTTTAATTGTTAGATAAGAAAACGTAAATCCGAATAATAAAATGAATAATTCTATTCTATTTATAAAAATTAAGCCTAAAAACAAAAACATTAGTTTATATTTTTTTTTGATTAAAAAATAGAACATATATATTGAAGCTAAAATTGCCCATAGCATAGAGTATGAATAAGGCATTACAAAAGAAAAAATTGAATTGGAAAAAATATTTATACTTATGAAAAATAATGTAAATATCAGTGCAATGTTTCTTTTTGTGTAGTTGATTGCTATTAAGTAGAAACCTACCATACAAAAATATGATAATATGTGTGCTTCAAGAAGAAGTATTTTAAAATTCGGAAGAATTTTATATAAAATTTCATTAATAAAATATCCCCAAAAGCCATATATTTGAAAAATATTTTTTAGAAGTTTTTCACCATTTAATAACTGATAGGGTATATAAATTTCTCTTGAAAAGTCAATTAAGGGATTGCCTGTTTTCCCGAATAAAAAAATGGAAAATATCAAAAAAGTTAATGTAGCAATAAAAATATGTATTTTAATTTTCCTCATTTACAATTTATAACAAATATTTTCTTAAATGGGCAATTTTTTAATAAAAAAATACTTTATTATAATATGTTTGAAGGATTATATGGTATGTATGGTAATAGAATTTCTGACGTCGGCGGAAGACGCGTTTTAGGCATGGGCGGTTCACTAAATGCATATATTCGCACCGGAAATGCTTATAGTGGCATTAATAGTAATACAAAAACTGATAATTTTGTAAATAAATACAAAACAAGGGCAAAAATTGATAAGTTTATTGCAATTAGTTCTATATTGGGGCTTGGTGCAACATTATTTTGTGCTTTTAAATGCGGCAAATTAAACAAAGATAGTTTTAATGCGGCTTTTAAAAAGATAAAAAACTTTTTTGCTGCCGAGAATGTTCAATCTGTAAAAAATAAATTTAAAAACTCGTTTGAAGATTTTAAAACAAAAACTTCTGACGCTACAAAGAATTTTGGAAATAAAGTTAAAGATGCAGCTGAAAATTTAGGTGATAATTTAAATAAGGAACCAGTATCAAAAGACATTGTTTCTGTAGTGCCTATTGATGTAATAGATCCGGATGGAAATGTTGTTTCAAAAATAAATGGAAAATTTAGCTCTTAAATTACTTAGCTTTTAATTGCATTTCTTTTTTGAATTTTTCTAATTCTGCTTTTTGTTGAGGAGTTAGAATTTTTAGAAATTCTTCTCTGTGTTTTTTTCTAAGATTATCTGCTTCTTGCTTTAATAATACCAGCTGCATTTTTTTTGTGCTGGATTTAATGTCTGCTTCAAGTTTATTGTCTGTAGATAAATAAATGGATTTAATTTCATTGTGTAATTTTTCCATTTCTTTAACTATTTTTTCCATTTCTTTTCTATTTTTTTTGCGATTTTGTTTAAGAATTTCTTTTTGTTCGGGAGTAAAATTCAATCTTTCGTCAAGTTGTTGTATGAATTCTTTTTTCTCTTTACATTTTGGTTGAAATTTGTTTGTTATGTCGTTTGTTTTGGCAACAACTGCTAGATTTACAGATAAAAAAATAGCCATTAAAACCGGAATAATTTTTTTCATTAGTCTTCATCCTCTGTTAATAAAAAACTAAGTTTTTCTTTTAGAATTTTTCTTGCATTGTTAATTCTTGATTTTACTGTTCCTTGTGGAATTTTAAGTTTTTCTGAAATTTTTTCATAGGAATAGTCTTCAAATTCGTAAAGTATAATTACTTCCTTCATTTTTTTAGGCAGTGCATTAATTTCTTTTAAAATTATTTTTTGTCTTTCTTTGCTTGTAAGTTCTTTTTCAGGATTTTGATTTGATTTGATTGAATCAAGAGTGTATTCATCATTTGTTGAATTATTTTGGTTTTTAAAATAAGAACTTTTTAAATAATCCCTGCATATGTTTGCAGTGATGGTTCCAATCCATTGTGAAAATTTATTCTTTTCAATATACTTGTTTAAATGAAGAAAAGTTTTGATGTAGACTTCTTGTTCTAAGTCTTCATTTTGGTATCCTGTGAATTTTTTTATTATTTGTCGTATTTTTTGACGATTTTTGTTTATTATTTCTTTCAATTATTTCACCATTTGAAGCGCAAATTCGTCCTCAAGAAGTTGTTTTTGTAATGTGTTTGAACTTAGTGAAAGATATAAGTCATTTCCTTGGTTATATATATGAATTGCGCTTGAAAAGAAAAAAGCAGGAATAAACATTACGACAAATAATTTTGCCATAGCTTTTCTTCTTTTTCTTTGTCTGTATAAAGGTTTAGCTTCTTTTAATAAATCTGATAGTTTATCCATTTTTTTATTCCTTACATATATTATAACGATAAAATTTAAATTTTGTTCAATTTCTTCTTCTTAATATTTCTTAATATTAATTTTAAGCTATAATTGAATTTCAGCCAATATTTGTTAAATATATATAAAATATTTAATTAAATAGGCAATTTTATATTTAAAAAATACTTTATTAATATATAAAGGATATATATTAAGAGAGTAAGATTATGGCACAGTTAAAAAAATATTCAAATGTATTTGAAGAAGAGTTTAATCCGTTCGAGGTGAAGGATAATACTCTAGATTTAAGAAAAAAATTAGAACGTATTGATAATCGAGATATTAGAACTAAGTTTAAATGTGCGCAAGACCCGATTAACATTGCGTTTCGTAAAATTGAGGATATATCATTGAAAACTTTGGCTGTTGATTTTGTTAAGGAAAGTTTTTTCGATTTTGTATCTTTTGTATCAAATGTTTGTAAATAATTATTTAAAAAATGATTATTTATCTGAAATGGGGGATTATAGTTAGGTTTACAAACTTGCCGTCTTTAAATTTAAAGACGGTTTTTTTTATTAAAAAAGCAGATATGAAATCATATCTGCTTTTTATATTTATTTATTCAAATATTAGTTGTCTGAAGCTGCTGATTTTGAAATGATTTCTTTTTCAATATTAGCAGGAACTTGTTCATAACATTTGAATTCCATAGAGAATGTTCCTCTACCTTGAGTATTTGAACGAAGGTCTGTAGCGTAACCAAACATGTTTGCAAGAGGAACAATTGCTCTTACGATTACATTGCCTGTGTTTCCTTGTGGTTCTTGACCTTCAACTCTACCGCGACGTCTTGAAATGTCACCAATGATTGTTCCGGTGAACTCATCAGGAATTTCGATTTCAACTTTCATCATAGGTTCTAATATGCAAGGTTGTGCTTTTTTTGTACCTTCTTTAATTGCCATAGAACCTGCGATTTTGAATGCCATTTCAGAAGAGTCAACTTCGTGGTAGCTTCCGTCGTAAAGTTCAACTTTAACGTCTATCATTGGATATCCGGCTAAAATACCGCCTTCAAGAGCTTCTTCCATACCTTTTCTTGCTGGTTCGATGTATTCTTTTGGAATTGCACCACCAACGATTTTGTTTTCAAATACAAAGCCTTCATTTTCGCCAGCAGGAGAGATTTTGATTTTAACGTGGCCATATTGACCTTTACCACCTGATTGACGGATGAATTTAGAATCTTGATCAGCTGTACCTCTAATTGTTTCACGATATGCAACTTGAGGTTTACCGATATTCGCTTCAACTTTGAATTCTCTTAACATACGGTCAACGATAATGTCTAGGTGTAATTCACCCATACCTGAAATGATTGTTTGACCAGTTTCAGTGTCTGATTTAACTCTGAATGATGGATCTTCTTCTGCAAGTTTTTGAAGAGCGATGCCCATTTTATCTTGGTCAGCTTTTGTTTTTGGTTCAATAGCTACAGAAATAACAGGTTCTGGGAAGCTCATTCTTTCTAGGATAATTGGAGCTTTTTCATCGCATAATGTATCACCTGTAGTTGTGTCTTTTAAGCCAACTGCTGCACAAATATCGCCTGCGTATACTTCTTGTTCTTCAAGACGTTGGTCGGCATACATTCTAACCAATCTAGAGATACGTTCTTTTTTACCGTTTGTTGCATTAAGAACATAAGAACCAGAAGATATTGAACCGGAATAAACTCTCAAGAATGTTAAACGGCCAACGAATGGGTCTGTCATAACTTTGAATGCTAAAGCTGAGAATGGTTCAGAGTCTGATGAATGACGTTCAGTTTTTGTGCCGTCTTCTAATTCACCTTCGATTGCTTTTACGTCAACAGGTGATGGCATATAGTCTACAACGTTATTTAACAGTAATTGTACACCTTTGTTTTTAAATGCCGTACCGCAGCATACAGGAACTATTTTATTGTTGCATACGGCTTTTCTTAAACCTGCTTTAAGTTCTTCAATTGTAATTGTCGAAGGATCTTCAAAGAATTTTTCCATTAAAGCATCGTCTTCGGCAGCAATTGCTTCTACCATTGCATCTCTGTATTCTTGAGCTTTATCTTTTAATTCAGCCGGAATATCTTCTTCTTTAATGTCTGTACCAAGGTCATTTGTATAAATTTCAGCTTTCATTGTCATTAAATCAACAAGACCTGTAAATTTATCTTCGGCGCCAATTGGAAGTTGAATAGGAACAGCATTTGCACCTAGTCTGTTTTTAATTTGGTCAACAACACGATAGAAGTCTGCGCCGGTTCTGTCCATTTTGTTTACAAATACCATTCTTGGAACTTCATATCTGTTTGCTTGACGCCAAACTGTTTCTGATTGAGATTGAACACCGCCAACTGCGCAGAATACTGCAACAACGCCGTCTAGAACACGAAGTGAACGTTCTACTTCAATTGTAAAGTCAACGTGACCGGGGGTGTCGATTATATTAATTTGGTGTCCTTTCCATTCAGCAGTAACAGCTGCAGATTGAATTGTGATACCTCTTTCTCTTTCTTGTTCCATAAAGTCAGTTACGGCTGCACCATCGTGCACTTCACCGATTTTATGTGTTTTACCTGTATAGAACAAAATACGCTCTGTAGTGGTAGTTTTACCTGCGTCAATGTGTGCAGCAATACCAATGTTGCGGATTTTTTCTAATGCTGTTTTTCTTGGCATATTTAATTTCCTTTTCTAAAAATAGTATTTCTAATTATACTATAATTTTCTCATAAACAAGACTATTGGCAAGCGTTTAGATATTATTGTTTTAATATGTTACATATAATTTAAAATTTTCATACAAATATTGGGTTTACTTTTTTATAAATAACATTAAAATATAAAAAGATAGATACGAGGGTATTATTATGGCTAATTTAATTGGTTCGAGTTTATTTACAGGTGCTATTTCTGGATTAAATGCAAATTATCTTTTAATGTTAAATGGTGCAAATGGTCTTTCTTTGGAAAATATTTTAAATCCTGATAGCGATACGATTAAATATACGGTTAATCAAACCTTTAGAAGCTATATGATGACTAATTTTAACCAAATTGATTTAGATGGTGATGGTTTGATTACTACTGAAGATATTACTAATTATTCTGCAAAACTTCGTTCACAGGGTATGACTTACAATGAGCTATCACAATTGTGTATGTCCGGTGGTTCTTCTATGTCATCTTTGCTGGATACGGTTTTGTCTAATTTTACTGAAATTGATACCAACCATGACGGTAGAGTGACACAAGGCGAAATCAATGCATATAGAATAAATCAAGAGATTAAGGATGTTAAAGAAAAATATCCAAGGATTAATCCGACGCAGATGTCTATGTTTTATGAATCTCGGGTTGATAATACCGAATCTACTTCAGATAAAGAAGATAGGGTATTTGGCGGTTAATAAATTAAAAGACGGAGTTTATACTCCGTCTTTTTTGCACTAAACTTTAAGAGGTTATTTAATTAAACTATGAGAGTTTAATTGTTGAGTTTTGAATTTCAGAGCTTATTGCTTCAGATACTGATTGCATTTCTTGGCTTACGTTTTCCATCAATGTTTCGATTTCTACTTGTTCTTGGTCAAGTTCAGTTTCAGTATCGTTTGATTCTTCTTCAATCATTGCAAGTTCATCTTCCCAATATGATTCAATTTCAGCTGATTCATATGAGTAATTTTCTTTTAAATCATCTAGTTGGCTTTGGTAATCTGACAGTGTAAAACCGTTGTATTCATACGTTGTAGATGATTCTCCCGCTTCTTTTGCTGCTTCTCTTAGAGCGCTCATATCATCATAAATACTTTGTTTATCTAAATTATATGAGTTTCTAACATCTCTGGTTTGAGAATTTTTATCATTTTCTACACCAACTTGTTCGGCGTGATATTCTCTTGCCATTCTTCTTTTTTCTCTTGAAATTTGTAAGTCTTCTAATTGATAGGTAGCGTGAGTTCTTTTTAACTCCGTTTTCCTTAACGCTAATGTAACCCAACCCATAGTTGTCCTCTTTCTTGTAGTTTAGTGTGTGCGATGTGTGTTTTCTTTTCTTATATAAATAAACAATTTTTGTATAAAATTATTGTCTTTGTTATATAAAGAGTATATACTATTTTGTTACATTGCTTAACATTTATATTTGTTTTAATATCGATATAAGACATCTGCCATATTTTTTAGATTTTATTATTTCTAGGTTTAAATTATTGTCTGCTATTATTTTGGGTATATTTATTTCTTTTTGTTTGTCAAATTCTATAATAATTATGCCATCTTTTGAAAGTAGTGATTGTGCTTTTTGGATTATTGGGTTGTAGTCCATATTCCAAGGCGGATCAAGATATATAATGTCAAATCTTGTTTCTGATTTGTATTTAAGGCTATCTGTTAAAATTATATTTGGTTTTTGTTTTATTTTTTCATAATTCTTTTTAATAATTGAAATTGTTTTTGGATTGATTTCAAGCTCGTATACTTTATAACCCCTTGAAATTGCTTCCAGTCCCATTATTGCGCTGCCTGCGAACATATCAAGGAAAGTATTGTTTTCAAATTCAAATTGCTGAAGTATGTTAAAAATGCTTTCTCTAACTTTAGAAAGGGTTGGTTTTGTGTTTTTGGGAACTTCTATTTTATGACCCTTGAATTGCCCACCTGTCAGATACAAAATTTTTCTCCTTTTTGTATGATAAATTTACCATGAAAAAAATTGTTGTAATAGGGGGTGGAGCAGCAGGTGCTAAGGCTGCTTCTAAAGCAAAAAGATTAGAGCCCAATAATCACGTTGAATTATATACAAATGAAGATAAGATTGCATATTCTTTGTGCGGTTTGCCTTACTATATTGAAGGTAGTGTTGATGATATAAATAAGTTAATTATTAAAACTCCTCAAGATTTTATAGACAATGGTATACCTGTTTTTTTAAATCATGAAGCACAAGAAATTTATCCTGATAAAAATTGTATATTAATCAATGATAATCACATATTTTATGATGAATTAATTTTGGCATTAGGTGCAAAAGTTAATATTCCAAATGTTGAAAATGTTCATGCTAATAATATTTTTACGCTAAGAAGTTTGGACGATGGCGTAAATATAAAAAATAAAATGCTTAAATCAAAAAGCGTTCTGCTTGTTGGCGGAGGATATATTGGTATTGAGCTTACTGAAGCATTTATTAAAAACGGATTAGATGTTAAATTAGTTGAATCTAAAGATAGACTTGCTTCTGATTTTGATGATGATTTTTCGAAAATAATTCAAGATATTATTATTTCAAAAAGTGATACAAAAATTGAACCTTATTTTTCAAGTAAAATTATTAAATTTAATGTTGATGAAAACAATAACTTTAAAAGCGCAATAACCGATAAAGGCGATGAAATATTTGCTGATTTTTGTGTTTTAGCTACAGGCGCACATCCAAATGTAGAATTAGCTAAAAAATCCGGTATACATATTGGTACAACCGGTGCTATATATGTTGATTCAAAAATGAGAACTAATTTTAAAAATATATATGCTTGCGGTGATTGCACTGAAGCGTATTGTATAATTACAAGAATACCAACATATTTAGGTTTGGGTACAATTGCAAATAAAGAAGGCCGAGTTGCTGCAATAAATGCCACTTCAGATGAATATTTTGAAAATTTTGATGGAATATTGAAATCAACAATTACACGTTTTTTTGAATATACTATTTCAAAAACCGGTTTAACTTATAAAGATGCAATTGATTATCAAGATAGGATTAATCTTGTACCTATATATGCTACTGTTACAAAAAAAGATAAAGCAAGTTATATGCCTAATGTTAATGATGTGACAATTAAGCTTGTTGCAGACAAAAGAAGTGGCGAGATACTTGGTGCACAAGGTATAGGTTGTAAGGATAATATATCTCAAAGAATTAATACAATTGCATCGGCTCTTAAATCAAGAGCGACTGTAAATGATTTACTTCATCTTGATTTGCCTTATTCTCCTCCGTTTTCAGGTTCAATCGATCCAATTTTGACAGCTGCATACAAATTAAAAGAAAAATTAAATAGATAACGCCTGCATTAACAGGCGTTATATTTTAAAGTAGTTGTATTGCTTCGTTTTTATTTCTTTTTGTTTTGTTTTTGAAATTTTCTTTTAGATTTAATTCATCTAAGTAATAACTGTTATTGTTGTTTTCTTGTGATTTTTCTTTGGCTATAAAACTTAGATTTTTAAGCATTAATCGGTATTTTTTTGAAATTTTGTATTCGTTTATTTTTATTAATAAACTTGCATCTTTTTTCTTTTCGCTTGAAATTAAACCTGACATATAAATCCCCTCCGTTTTGTGTGTAATACATAAAATTTAAACCTACTACATTTATGTAAAGTTTTTTTTAATTAAATTATTGATAAAAAATAAATTTTTATTTAATAAAACTTAACATTTTATAAACTTTTTTGTTCTATAATTTTCTTATGAAGAAAATTATAGTTATTTCCGGAAAACAGTATAGTGGAAAAGATACTTTAGCTAAGATTTTATTGCAAAATCTTCCAAATTTTAAAAGAATTGGTATTGGTGATGCTATAAAACTTGAATATGGTAAAAGAAAAAATTTAACTTTTGAAGAGATAGAAAAAAATAAACATTTATATAGAAGTGAACTCATTGACCTTGGTAATTGGGGCAGGAGTCAAGGTGATGATTTTTGGTTAAAAAATCTTATTCAGTATAATAATATTATTATTCCTGATGTGAGGGTTGTGCCTGAATTACTTTTCTTTAAAAATCAGGGCGCTTTTTTAGTTAGAGTTAATTCAGCTGAGGAAAACAGGGCAAAACGAGGCGTGCTTGTAAATAAAGATGATATAACCGAAACTGCTCTTGATGATTATGCTGATTGGAATATTAAAATTGACAATAATTCCGATTACGATAATTTAATAAAAGAAGCCGATAAAGTTCTTTTGATGTTTAAGAAATTTATCGGCGAAGTTTAATTACTTATTTTAACTTATTAGCTTAAATTAATTTTAGAACTGTCTATATCAGAGCTTATTTGTTCTTTTACTGTTTCCAGTTCAGATCTCATTGCTTCTAGTTGTGCTTCTAGAGTTGTTTGTTCGTCTTGAATTCTTGTTTCTTCTTCAGTAGCTTCAGTTTCAAGTTCTTGCATTATAGTATCATAATAATCATTTATATCTA
>CALURR010000121.1 GCA_944323195.1 Candidatus Gastranaerophilales bacterium | reverse complement strand
ATAATAGTTTATTCAAAAGAAATCATGGTTAAAAATTCTATAAAAATTCCTATAATTTTTAAAGAAATATATACAAGCAAAAATATTTTATTCAAAAAAATACTTTATATCGACATCAAAAAATTGTGATAGTCGATATAAAGTATCTGTATTTGCTAAATTTTTTCCTCTTTCTATACAAGAAATATGCTCTCTTGACATAGAAACATATTCAGCGAGTTTTTCTTGGCTCAAGCCTTTTTCCAGCCTTAAAAACTTAACTTTTCTGCCTATATTATTTCTTAGTTTGCGTATACCCATATAGATATGGTGTCATGTAATATAATTATTACAGTAATATCAATCTTACAAAATTATATTAAAACTCTTATTTTATAAGTATTTACAAGATATTATTTCATGTTATATTTTTATTGTAATTAACTATGTTGGCAATTTAAATTTCCGATGATTATTTTTTAAAAGCAAAAGGAGCAATAATGAAAAAATTTTTTTCAACACTTTTAATCATTACAATATTTAATTTATCAATAATAGCTTATTCAAAAGAAATCATGGTTAAAAATTCTATAAAAATTCCTATAATTTTTAAAGAAATATATACAAGCAAAAATATTGCAGAAAATCAAAAAATAGATGGGGAAATAGCTCAAGATATAATTATTAATAATACAACGATTTTTAAAAAAGGAGATAGGGCAAGCCTAAACATTGCAGAAATTAAAAAAGCAGGTTTTGTTGGAATATCAGGAGAACTTCATTTAATAGATGGTGAAGCTATTGATACTAAAGGAAACTCGCATACAATTGAATATAACCACAAATTTATTGGAGAAGAAAAAACATATCCAAAAATTTGTCTTGCTTGCGGTTTATTGATTATCCTTGCTCCTTTAGCGTTATTTGGGTTTGTTAAAGGAGGACAAGCAAAAGTTCCAAATAATCAAATTATCTATACAGCCTTAAAAAATGATTTTATTTATTAATTAACATCAACAACTTGCATAAAATTAATCACAAGCAAAACTAATTTCATAAGAGTTCATAAAATTGAAACGTAAAAAAAGATTTCTTCCTCTTTTTTTACGTTGTAACTTAATTTTCCCTTTTCCTATTCTCCCTAATGGAAGCAAAAAATGCAGCCAAAATAAACACCAAACCAACAAACCCTGTTACAATTTCACTTACTTCTCTAAATGATGAAATATACATTATAACAGCCAACGCCCCAATTGCCCAATGTGCACCATGTTCAAGGTAAATATATTGTTTTAAGGTCTTTTTTTCGACAAGCATGATAGTCAAAGAGCGAACAAACATAGCGCCGATTGAAAGCCCAATGGTTATTATTAAAATATCTTTGCTTAGCGCAAAAGCTCCTAAAACGCCATCAAGAGAAAAAGAAGCGTCTATTAATTCAAGATATAAAAAATTTACAAAACAACTGTTAGTTAAGCTAAAATGAGGTGAGCAGGTTTTTATAGCATTATTTTCGCTGTGTTGCTCAAGCGCATGGGATATTCCATCAATCAAAAGATAAATAATTATCCCCCAAATTCCTGCTATTAAGACTTCTGTTCTATCTTGTTCCAATACTCTACTTTGAGCCAGATATATCATAAATAAAGTTAAAACAACGCCCAAACCTCGAACATTACCTAGATGTGTCAATTTTTCTTCAATAAAAGGAATCCAGTGGACATCTTTTTTTGGATTGGTAAAATATGTAAAAAACAACATAATTAAAAATGACGCACCAAAAGTTATTATTGGAGGGTGTGAGATATGAAGATAATGAGCATATTTATCAGCATCATTTAGCGCCATATTAACAACTTCAACAATATTTAAATGAGAAAATATTGCAACAACTAAAACAGGAAATAAAAACCTCATCCCAAAAACTGCAATTAATATCCCCCAAGTTAAAAACCTATGTTGCCAAAGAGGCGACATTTTTTCCAATTTTGTGGCATTAACAACAGCATTATCAAAAGATAAACTTATCTCTAAAATACTTAGAACTAAAACAATAAAAAGTGCTTGCATTTCTGCGCCAACATGGGCATGGTGTGCCCAAAAATAGGCTAGAGTGAGTCCTAAGGCTGTAAAAATATATGAACCTTTAAAATATTGAAGCATTATTTTCTCCTAAATAATATAATAATATTTTAAAGGCTACATAAAATAATACAATACAAATAAAAGAGGAATAACCACATTAGCTATTCCTCTTTTGGTGTTATAAAATCAAAACTATTTAATTATTAATTTTTTCTTATTCTCACTTTCAATAACCTTCTTAGGTGCTTCGATTTTCAAGATACCATGTTCTAATTTAGCCTCAGTCTTATCTACATCAATTTCATCTGGGAAATAAACGGTTCTAGAAAATTCACCATATCTAAATTCTGATTTTTTGTAGTTACTTTCATTTTCTTCTTTTTCTTCTTCTTTTTTAGCGTTAATTATAACGTAATTAGAATCAATATCTATATCAAGGTTTTCTTTTTTTACTCCCGGAAGTTCAGCTTTTAATTCATATTTTTTACCTTTATCTGAAACTTCTACAGGCATTGAATATTTTTCCATTTCCTCTTCCCAATATTGAGCTTCAGGAAAATAACTATCAAAGTGTCTGTTTAATAAAGAACTGATTTCGTCATTTACGGTTCTTATAAAATTTTGTGGAGCTTTTCTAACTAAAAATTTCATAATATCTGTCCTTTCATACTTCATTACTTCTTACATTCTCATTATCGCTCTTTTTTAAAAAAAGCCTCAATTTTTAATCAAAAATTAATTATTTAAAAATTAATGCCATAAAACCTGTTTTTATGTTTTATGGCATTTTGTAATTTTATATTTAACTTTTAATATCTGTTTAATTGCTAAATTCAACGTAACTTTCTGATGATGAACTTGAATTATCTGTTTTTACCATACATTGTTGATATTGCTTTGTAGTATTTTCTTTTTGTGATTTTAGGGTTATTGTATAGCAATTAAAATCTTTTGATGGTTCATATTTATAAGTTAAATCTTTTTTAAGCTTAATCCCTTCAACAGTCTTAGGATATTTACCGTTTTCTTTTTGATATTCTTGTACATAATTGATTATTGGTTTAATATCTTTCATCTTATTTACATTTTCAGGCATTTTAAATGTCGTATTAGCAAAAGTAATTATTCCTATAAAAGCCCCTAAAACAAGCAAAATTTGTATAAAAAATATTACACCCAAAACAATAAAAAACCATTTTAAAACTGTTAAAAATCTTTCTTTCATATTATTTTCCTCATTTTTTCTTATTATACTATTTTTTAAAAATTAGTAAATTAACAATATAGAAGCTATAAAGAGTAATAATAATCTTTTAAAATTTTTGTATCTATTTCAATATTCGGGCTTTCACAAACAAGAGCGCCCTTTACATTAAATTTTTTCAAGGCTTTAATTAAATCCTTATAATTAAAATCACTTTCTTCAAAAATTAAATGATTTTTTTCTCCTTTATCCGTATATTTAATTCCTGCAACATGCCCATGGAAGTTATTTAGCGCAATTTCACCCAGTTCATTTCCTAAATGTTCTAAAATATAGCAAAATTCATCATAAGTATTAAACTTGCCATTTTCTCTTGCATGGATATGTGCAAAATCAATACAAGGCAAAATTTGAGAAAAATTCTTAGATAGTTCAATTATTTCATCCAATGTTCCCCATTGAGTCTTTTTACCTGTAGTTTCAGGTCTTATCCAAACATCATTATCTTCTTTTTGTAATGTATCAATAATAATCCCATGTCTTTCAATCATTCTATCCAGAACTATTTTGAAATCATCCCCCAAATAAAAAGCAGCATGGTAAGTTATTGAATAAGCTCCCAAGTCTTTTGCGGCTCTAGCTGTATCCAATACCCTTTTAATGCTTGCTTCAATTTTTTCATCTTCTTTAGCATTTAAATTAATATAATAAGGTCCATGGTGAGTTATTAATTTATCAGCTCTATTTAAAATCATCTCTCTTGTTTTTTCGCTATAACGAACACCGTGTACAAATTCAACTTCTAATCCATCAAGATTTAATTCTTCTAATTTTTCAAAAGCATTAGAATAATCTTTTGCGCTTGATGGTATCCCCGGTGTTAAAAAATTCAATTTATCAACTTTAATCATAAATAACTCTCCTTAAAGAATAAATTCGCCTGTTTTCGGGCTAAATGTGTAATAAAAATCGTAAGGATTAAATACACCCCAAGTGCCAATTTGTAAAACTTCAATTGAAATATAGCCATCTTTTGCTGCTATTAAAAGCTTATTTTCATCAACCTCGGCAATTGAACCCAATTCAATATTATGTTTTGCATTTATTGGTCTTGCTTTTATTATTTTAACATTTACCCCTCTAAAATATGCGTAAACATTAAAAAAAGGATTACATGCTCTAATTAAACAATCAATTTTAGAAACATCATTTTTCCAATTAACCCTGAAATTTCCTTCGATTTTTGGTGCTTGCGGGTAATTTTCATTTTTATCTTGAGAAATTCTATTAATCGAGCCCGTTTTTTCAAGTTTTTCTAATACATCAATTAAGCCATCAGAAATCATATATGTTGTTCGATTAAAAATTGTTCCCATTGTTTCAAAAGGCATCACGTCAAACTTTTCTTGATAAATAATATCTCCTGTATCAAACTTTTCATCCATAAAATGAAGAGTAATTCCTGAGACTTTTTCATTATTATTTATCACATGAAAATAAGGCATAGCGCCTCTGTAGTATGGCAATAATGATGGATGAGAATTAATATAGCCCATTTTTGTTGTAGATAAAAATTCCTTAGATAAAAGATTATTATAAGAACAAACAACCCCAATATCGGCATTTAATTTTTTTATTTTTTCTATACATTTTCTATCATTTGCACTTTTATCAAATTCAATTAAATTTAACCCCTTGGATAAAACAAAATTCTTAAAATATGAATATGTTTCATGGCTTTTTTTAGGAGGAACAACTCCAACTATATTAAATCCTTTCTCCAAAAGATTAGATAGGCAAACCAAAGCCATATCGGGAATACCTACAAAAATTATTCTAAGCTTTTTATCCATACTAATTTTTCCATAAATCTTTATTTAAAATCGCAAGAAAAGGTATAATTTCTAAACGCCCTATAAGCATCAATAAAATCAAAACCCATCTTGTAGGCGTATGCAATATTGAAAAACTATCCATTGGTCCAATAATTCCATAAGCAGGACCAACATTACCCAAAGCAGAAGCTGCAGAAGAAAAAGCAACAACTCCATTATGCTCTATAAAAAGAATAATTAAAACTCCAATAGCATATATCAAAAAATAAAATATCAAAAAAGCGACCATTTGAGATGCAACATCAGCTGCTATTGGACTGCCTTCAAGTTTAATCGGATAGACTCCTTGGGGATGAATTATTTTGTTTAACTCTCTTTTTAAATATTTACCAATAAAAACCCATCTAATTATCTTAATGCCGCCTGAAGTAGAAGCTGCACAACCACCTGTAAAAAATGCCAAAAATAAAATAACTTTGCTTATTGTATCCCATTTTATGTAATTATCAATTGCAAATCCCGTTGTTGTCATAGTTGTAACAATTTCAAAAGAAGAATTTAATAAAGCTTTTAAAATATCATAATGTGAATTTATCACCAAACTAAATGCCAGCAATAAAGATAAAGTAACGGTTGTAATTAAATATATTTTAAGCTCCTCACTCTTAAATAACGGAGCCGGTTTTTTATTTTTAATACTGCGATATACAATAATATAATTTATTCCGGCTATAAACATAAAGAAAAGAACACATAAAGTAACTTTAGTATTGTGATAATCTAATATACTATTGGGCATTGAACTAAACCCGCCTGTGGCAATTGTTGAAAAACTGGTTATAATTGAATTATATAAATCAAGCCCGCAAAATTTTAAAGCTATTATTTCTAACAAGGTATAAGTTGAATATATAGTCCAAAGCCAACTTGCCGTATATCTTATTCTTGGAGTTGCCTTATCTTCAGTAGGCATAGGAGCTTCAGCATAAAACATCTGTCTGCCTGCAACTGCAATTCTTGGTAAAACCGCAATAAATAAAACAACTATCCCCATTCCTCCAAGCCATTGACTTAATGAGCGAAAGAAAAATAAAGTTTTTGGATATGAACTAAAATCTTGCATAATAGTTGCGCCTGTTGTTGTAACACCTGACATAGATTCAAAACAAGCATTTGTAAATGTCATTCCATAAAACAAATATGGGATTGAATATATCAGCGCAAATAATACCCAAGAAAAAAATACAATTGTTAGAGATTCTGTTTTTTTAATGTTATCTACTTCTTTTTGATTAACTTTTTTAATTGTAAATAAAAATCCCAAGGCAATGGTAAAAAAACCGGTTATCAAAAAAGGATATATTTCACTACTTTCATTTAACAAAAAAGCCGCAATTATTGGAACAACAAACAATACGCCAATATGTTTTAGAAAAGTACCGAGAATATTAAAAATTATACTATATCTCATTATTTAAAATATTCCTTCACAGCTATAACATCATCCGATTTTGTAAACACCAAAAGAACATCTTTTGGCATAATTTCTGTTTTACCTTTTGGAATGATAACTTTTGACCCGCGATTTATAATTGCTATAACGCAAGGGACAGGCATTTTAATTTCAAACAAAGGCCTTGTTTTAAAACTTTCAGGCACAGCAATTTCAATAATTTCACCTTGTCCTCTCTCAACTGTTGCTAAAACACATGCTCTAAAATCCATTATTCGGTTTTTAATTTCATGAACACAGGCTTCTCTTTGAGAAATTGCAACATCAACGCCGACTCTTTCAAAAAGATTTCCTGTAGCACCTTGAGAAACCCTTGTTATAACTTTTTTTGCACCTAATTGTTTAGATAATAACGAACATAAAAGATTTTTTTCATCATTATTTGTTATAGCAACAACAACATCGTTTTTGCCTGTTTCTTCTTGCTCTAATAATTCAAGACTTGTTCCTGAGCCATTTAAAATCAATGATTTTTTAAGATTTTGCGATAAAAACTCACATCTTTCATAATCATTTTCAATCATCTTAATTTTCATAGACGTTTTTTCCATAGCTTGCGCCAATTCATAACCAACAGAACCTCCGCCTATGATTGTTATTTTTTTAACTGTTCCTTTGGAAACAAAAAGCTCGTTAACGGCAATATCAAGCCCAATTGGCGTACCCATTAAAATTATTTTATCGTTTAATAAAAATTCACTATTTCCGTTTGGAATAAACAATTCATCATTTCTTACAATCCCAACAACCAAAACTTCAGAATTAAAATAGCAATCTTTTAATTTTTGATTTAATAATTCGGAATCTTCTCTAATGCGATATTCCAATAATCTTGCCCTACCTTGTGCAAAATTTTCAACATCAACTGCTTCAGGCACAGTGATAATTTTGAAAATTTCTTGAACAAGTAAATTTTGGGGCCAAATTACATTATCTATATTTTGAACATAACTTGAATGATATTCATCTTTTAGAGCATTCAATGATACCAGTGATTCTTTTTTAGAAACAAAGCACACTGTTTGAGCACTGGAAACTTCTTTTGCCATCAAACAAGCAATAATATTTTGTTCATCATCATTTGAACAAGCAATAAATACATCAGCAGAAGAAACATCTGAATCTTTTAAAATTTTAATATTTAGTGCATCAGCACAAATGACACCAACATCAAGCCTTGAAAAAGGTTCTAAATTTTTCTGATTAGGGTCAATAACAATAACATCATGATCTTCAAAAAATTCTACTGCAATTGCGCTTGCCATCTCGTTTGCGCCGTATATTACTATTCTCATAATCAATTAAAACGGAAACTTAGGCATTCCTTTAAAAGGCATTTTTCCTTTCTTGCCTTTTAGGGATTTTTTAAGTCCGCCAAACCCTTTCATCATTTTTCTCATTGTTTCAAATTGAGCAATAAAAGCATTTAGTTCATTTATATCCATGCCTGCACCCAGAGCAATTCTTTTTTTTCTTGAAGCATTTAAAATATTAGGATTTTTACGCTCTTGTGGTGTCATAGACTGGATAAATACTTCAATCTTTTTAAATTGTTTTTCGCCTTCATGGGATATTTTTTCTGTGTCATCTTTCGAAATTCCCAAAGGCAACATAGATAAAATTCCGCCAAAAGACCCTAGGGCCTTAATTTGCTTTTGAATTTTAAGAAAATCTTCAAAGCTAAATTCATCCTTTAGCATTTTATCTTCAAGAGCTTTTGCCTCTTTCAAGTCAATATTTTTTTGAGCACGTTCAACCAATGTTACAATATCACCCATGCCCAAAATACGATTTGCCATTCTGTCGGGATGAAAATCTTCAAGAGGAACAATGTTTTCACCTGTTGCTATCAATTTAACAGGTTTTTTAGTGGCATGAACAATGCTTAGCGCACAACCGCCCTTAGTATCGCCGTCCAATTTTGTTAAAATTACACCGTCAATGCCTAACTGCTCATCAAAATCAAGCGCAACTTCAAGAGCGGCTTGACCTATCATAGAGTCCACCACAAGAAGTTTTTCATTAATTTTAAAACTATGATTTAGAAGCATTAATTCAGCCATCATATCTGAATCAATCTGCAATCTACCAGCTGTATCAAAAATTAAAACCGTATTATTGTTTTCTTTTGCAAAATCTAATGATGCCTTTGCAATTTTTACAACATCTTTTTCATTATCTAAACTAAAAAAATCGATATTATTATCTTTAGCAAGAGTCTTTAATTGCAAAATAGCAGCAGGACGGTAAACATCTAAAGCCACCAAAAGAGGTGATTTGCCTTCTTTTTTTAATTTTAGAGCCAACTTAGCAGCACTTGTTGTTTTACCTGAACCTTGAAGCCCCAACATCATTATAATTGAAGGATTTGTATCTAATTTTAAGGGAGATTGTTTTTCACCCAATAAAGACGTTAATTCATCATTTACAATTTTTATTAAAGTTTGAGATGGATTTGTTGATTCAACAACTTTTTCGCCTATTACTTTGTCTTTAAGAGATGAAATAAACGATTTTACAACATTCAATGAAACATCAGCGCCTAATAGCACACGTCTTATTTCCCTTAGCGCATCTTGAATATTCTCATCCGTCAAGGTTGAGTTTTTGCCTGTTGACGCAATTATTTGCTGTAATTTTTCAGATAAACTATCAAACATAAATACATTCTACTATAAAAAAATAAAATTTATTAAATCTTTATATCGATATAAAGATTGTATAAGGAAATCCAAAAATTATTTTTTTTATGTGTATACTAAAAAATAACAAAGAAGAAGTTATGAGGTAAAATAATGCAAGCAGTAGTAAATCCAAACATCATTCAACAAGATAATATATCTGAAAAACTAGATTATTTATTATCAGATGTTGATTCAAACACCAAAAATGATGTTGAAAATTCAATTGTAGCAATGGGCGCAAAAGCTGTAAATGCTCTTGTACAAAAACTAAGAACTCTTAAAGGGCTACAAAGAGGAATTGTTGCAATGAGCCTGATTAGAATTGGCGAAAGTTCAATTGCTCCCCTAAAAGCTCTTGCTTGCGAAGATGAAGATTGTCAATGGATGGCTGATTATCTTCTATCTGAAATATAATTATAAATATAAATTCCAACCTAAAAAAGACGTATAAATATTTAATACGTCTTTTTTTTATGTAAATAATTAGCATTTTGGATAACCTTTTATGGTAATGAATACAAACCAAAATAAACGCATAATCTTAGAATAAAAATTGTGCGTTTTTTGTGTAAAAAATAAATGCAACATAAAAGGAGGAAAAATGACTATCAAAAGAAGTTTACTATCTGGCGCTACAATTGGTTTATGCGCACTAGCGCTAACTGTACCAATGTCATTTGCAGCATGCCCTGTGGCAGGCGATGATTGCGGTTGCAATAAAAAATCTGAAATTGTAACACCTGACAATGCAACTTGTTCAAAATGTAAACAAGCAGATTGTGCATGTGAAAAGAAAAAAGAAAAATGTGATCCATGCGAAAAACAAAAATCAGATTGCGGTTGCCCTACAGGAGGTGCTGCACCTTGTATTGAAACAAAACCCCTAAATCAACAAACTTACGCTTATCCAAACGCTATTTATTCAAACTCAAACACTGCACAAGTGGGGGAGGAGTCAAATAATGCAACTATTAACGACTCTTTATTAACACCAAATTACAGAGGTGTTCCTGTTGAATGTGGTTGTCCTACAGGCGGCGCTGCTCCTGTTATTAGTGCAGACGCTATGCCAAAGTATGATTGTGATGCTGCTCCAAACGTATATTCGACCACCACAATGGATGTAATTAAAACATCAAAAGAACCATGCTCTTGTTTGGGTTTTACAGGCGCTGCCGCTGATATTACAGCTCAACAATATCCTGATGTATTTGATAGCTATTGGGCAAGCAGTGACATCAACCGCTTAACAGAACAATGTGTTCTAGAAGGCTATCCTGATGGAATGTTTAAACCAAACAGAAAAGTATCTCGTGCAGAAATGGCAACTATGGTTGTTAAAGGATACAATCTTGACGTAACTTCTGATTGCGATTCTTTAACATTCAAAGATGTTCCAAAAAATCACTGGGCACATGACTATATTTCAAAAGGTGTGGCTGAAAACATGATTAAAGGCAAATCAAACAATATGTTTGCACCTAATGAAAATATAACAAGAACAGAAGCTTTAACCATCATGGCAAAAGGCTTAAATTGCCCAATGGACGAAGCTAAAGCTGATGAAATCTTATCAAAATATAAAGATGGAGCTCAAGTACCTTGCTGGGCAAAAGAACACGTAGCCAAAGCTATTGACAATGGCGCTCTTAAAAACGAAAGAAATCAAGACTACATCAGACCAAACGACAAAACAACCCGTGCTGAAGCAAGTTCTATGCTACAAGGTATGAGAATTGCAGGCGGATATGATAAATCAACAAAAACCGCATCTCAAGACCTTGGCGGAAAAACTTATATAGAACGCGAAACAAAAGTTACAATTCCAACTCTACAATTATCAATGAATGATATTATTAATGCTAAACACGCAAATGTTGGTGAACAATTTGCCGCTAAAACATTAAATGAAATAACAATCAATGGTCAAGTATTCCCATGTGGCTCCACTGTTAGAGGTAAAATAACTGAAGTTACAAGACCAAGCAAAAACAATCAAGGCGCACTAAGATTATCATTCAATGAAATCATTAATTGTGATGGTTGCAAAGCACAACTTCCAAAACAAATCTTAACTGCTCAAGTTGAAAGACAAAAAGACATTAATCCATTATTAAGATTAGTTCAATTCCCATTCACTTGGACAGGTTCATTAATTGGTACTGCAGGCAGAACAATTGGTGGTGCTGCTATTGGTATTGCAAACGCTGCTGAAGGCTTATTAGACCAAACAGGTGTAGGTACTTCTGAACTATTATCAGGTAAATTCAAAGCTGCAGGAAGAAGCTACCAAGATGGTATCAAGACTACTCTTAAAGCTCCTGTTGACTTAACAAGAACAGCTCTATCAGGAACAATGGGTCTATTCCAAACATCTGGCGAAGAATTAGCTTATCTTGTTGATTCATCAGGAACACCAATTGCCAAAGTTAACCCTAAAGAAAAAGTAACTATTGCCTTTGGACAATAATAAAAAATCAGCTCTGATTTTTAGACTGCAAAATAATTTTGCAGTCTTTTTTGATTTTTATCCTTCTATTACAGGCTTCATTTTATTTTTAAATTTAGTAGTTGAACCAAAGAACAATAAATCAACGCTTCCAACAGGGCCATTACGTTGTTTTGCAATAATAATTGAAGCCTTGTTTTTCAATTCGGGATTTTCTTTATCGTAATATTCTTCTCTATGAACAAACATTACAACATCAGCATCTTGTTCAATCGCCCCTGATTCTCTCAAGTCTGAAAGCATAGGACGCTTATCTGTTCTATCTTCAACTTTACGAGATAATTGAGATAGAGAAATTATAGGCACATTTAATTCACGAGCTAAAGATTTTAATCCTCTTGAAATACCTGAAATAGCTTGGTTTCTATCCATTATCGTTTTATCTTCAATCAATTGAAGGTAGTCAATTATTATCAATCCTAAATCAGGATATTTTGTTTTAATTCTCCTTGCTTTAGCTCTTACATCAGATAAAGTTACGCCCGATGAATCGTCGATTAAAATAGGAGCTTCATGAAGCTTATTCATCACATCGGCTATTTTTTCCCACTCTTGTTCATTCAGCTCGCCTGTTCTTGCTCTTTGAGCCTCAATTTCGGCTTCTGAGCATAAAATACGCTGTGTTAATTGACTTGCTGACATTTCAAGAGAAAATATTAAAACAGGAACATGCTGCTCTATTCCAATATTTTGAGCAATATTAAGAGCAAAAGCAGTTTTACCCATAGAAGGACGTGCCGCCAAAATAATTAAATCCGATTTTTGAAAACCTGCAAGCATAGCATCAAGGTCATAATATCCACTCGGAACACCGGTATAAGAGCCTTTATTATTAAATCTAAACTCCAACTGTTCTACTGTTTCCATTAATAAATTAGTTATTAATTTAACATCTTGCGATGATTTTTGTTGCGCAATATCAAAAATGGTCTTTTCAGCAACTTCAAGTGCAACTTCAGCTTCAGGGTTTTTAAAAACTTCTTCAATAATAATTGAACCGGCATTTACCAATTTTCTTTTTAGTGCATTTTCCTTTATTATTTGAGCATAGTATTCAACATTAGATGACAATACATTATCTAAACCCAATTCGCTTAAATATTCAATTCCGCCTATATCATCCAGTTTGTTTCTTGAGCGAAAATATTCAGCCAAAGATAATACATCAGTTGGCTTATTTTGATTATATAAAGTAAAAACAGCTTCATAAATTAATTTATTTTGAGGTGAATAAAAATAATCAGGCTCTAAAATTTCAACTATTTTATTCATACTCTCAGGGTTAATCAAAACAGAACCCAAAACTGCGGCTTCAGCCTCTAAATTATGGGGAGGCAAACGTTTTATCATAGGAGCCGCCAACTTTGTTGATGTTTTTTGTGCCATTTATAATTCCATTCCTCTTTTTACATAATTTTAGCATAAAAACCATACTTTTGTTTAGTGAATTTCTAACTTTTTTATAATTCTTCTTATGAGCTAAAAAGGTTAATATAACAGTGTTAGAGAAATTAAGCCAAAACCATAAATTTAAAATATATTTGCTGTTTTAAATTATCAGTAACAAAAAGGTGCTTACGGATAAGCGCTAAAAGAGTAAAGGAGTATTGTCATGGCAGTAGTTATCAACACAAACGTGGATTCAATTAAAATCCAAAGTTTACTATCAAAATCAACAAGTGCATTATCTCAAGCAATGGAAAGATTATCTTCCGGCTTAAAAGTAAATTCAGCAAAAGATGATGCAGCCGGTACAGTTATTTCTGCTCGTATGCAGGTGCAATTGGATGGTAACAAAATTGCTCAAAATAACGTACAAAATGGTAACGCAATGTTATCAACAGCAGAAGGCAATCTTGATGTTGTTCAAGATAACTTATCAAGAATTCGTGATTTGACCCTGCAAGCTAAAAACGGTACATATTCTGAAGATGAAATTCAGGCTATGCAAGATGAAGTAACTGAACGTATGGCAGAAATTGACAGAATTTCAACATCATCAAAATATTCTTCACTTTCATTATTTAATGATGAAGGATTACAGCAAGATGGCGTAACATTCCAAGTTGGTGCTGATTATACAGAAAACAACACAATTTCAGCTGATGCTTCAATTTTCGATAAAGTTACATTTTC
>CALURR010000120.1 GCA_944323195.1 Candidatus Gastranaerophilales bacterium | reverse complement strand
GATGATATTATTTTAAACGGACTTAAAGTCATGGATTTAACATCTTGTGCTTTATGTAAACAAAATAATATTCCAATTTGCGTTTTTGATTTTAATTTAAAAGATAGCATTGTAAAAATCTTAAACGGCGAAAATGTAGGAACAATAGTGAAATAAATATTTATTAGGAGATAAAAATGTCAATTGAAGAAATTAAAAAATTAACAAATGAAAAAATGGATAAATGTGTTCAACAATTAAAAAAAGAATTAGCTACAGTTAGAACAGGCAGAGCTAATCCTCTTATTTTAGATAAAGTTTTAGTTGATTATTACGGAGCTCCAACAGGTTTAAGACAATTAGCTCAAGTTTCTGTTTCAGAAGGTACAACTTTAGTTATTACTCCTTTTGATAAAACAATTATTAAAGAGATTGAAAAAGCAATTGTAAAAGCAGAAATTGGAATTACTCCAAACTCTGATGGCATGGTAATTCGTCTTCAATTCCCACCTTTAACTCAAGATAGAAGAAAAGAGCTTGCTAAAGAAGTAAAAGCTATAGGTGAAGAAGCTAAAGTTGCAATAAGAAATGTTAGAAGAGATTCAACAGATGCAGTTAAAAAGCTTGAAAAAACTGATAATCTTCCGGAAGACGCAGTTAAAGACGGACAAGACCAAGTTCAAAAAATCACCGATAAATTTGTAAAAATCGTTGATGAAACAGTTAGCGCAAAAGAAAAAGAAGTAATGGAGATATAGTTTGGCAGACGAAGTTGCAAAAAAGAATAAATTATCTCGTGTTATTACAGGGACAATTATTTCTCTTATATCAATAGCGGCAATAATATTGGGCTCAATTCCTTTATTTGTGCTTTTGGTTATCATAATAACCCTTTGCAGTCGTGAATTTGTAAAAATTCTTAGGTATAAAGGTTTTCATCCCAGTTTATCTATTATCTTATTTTCAGCTATTGTTTTTGCAACCTTAACTTTCTTCCATAGATTTGACATGGTGCCATCTATGCTTACTTTGACCATTATGGCATCATTTTTAACCGTATTATTCAGAGGAAGACAGCCCTATATAGTAAACGTTGCAACAACCACTTTAGGAGCACTTTACTGCGGTTGGCTTCCTTGCCATATACTTTTAATTAGGCAAATCGGGCTTGATAGAGTTGCTGCTTTTCAATTTGCACCATCAGAAGGCTTGTCTTTTTTGATGTTTGTCTTTTTAGCAGTTGCCCTAACTGATATTGGCGCATATTATTTTGGAGTTCGTTTTGGTAAACATAAACTTGCTGAAGTAATTAGCCCTAAAAAAACAATCGAAGGCGCAATAGGAGGCGCAGCATGTGCTATATTAGTTTCGATTTTAGGAATATTCTATATTGATATAAGCCTTTGTCAAGCTATCATTGGCGGTGTTTTAATCACCCTATCAGCGCAATTAGGCGATTTATCAGAATCTTTAATTAAAAGAGACGCAGGCGTTAAAGATTCATCAGATATTCTCCCTGGACATGGCGGTATGTTAGATAGATTTGACGGCTATATTTTCGCAATTCCTGTTGCATATTATTTCTTTATGCATTTTTGCAATGGAACAAATGTATTTATTGAATTTTTCAATTATTTAAAAGGTGCAATCAATGTGTATTTCTAAAGAGAGAATTGTTGCTCTTGAAGAATTCCAAAAAAAATATAATTTAAAATTTTCAAATATCGAGCTTTTAAATCAAGCGTTTATTCATACATCATATACAAACGAAAATAACATCGATATTCTAAATTCCTATGAAAGACTTGAATTTCTGGGAGATGCCGTACTAAAACTAATTATTAGTGATATTTTATATAATAATTTTCCTGATTATAAAGAAGGCAAATTGACAAAATTAAGAGCAGAAATTGTTTCAGATAAGCACATTTTTGAATATGCTAAAAATTTAGGTTTTGAAGAATTAATTATTTTAGGCAAAAACGAAAAAAAACAAGGCGGGCAAAAAAAAGAATCAATTCTCGCTTGTGCTTTTGAAGCTCTATTAGGCGCAATATTTCTTGAATATAAAGATTTTGGATATAATAAAACCTATGAATTTATAAAAGAAAATTTTTTAGAAGATATTTTATCAATGCAAAATAATATCTCAATATTAAATCCAAAAGCAATTTTGCAAGAATACACTCAAAGCATTAATCAAAAATTACCTACTTACAATTTGATTGATGAAAAAGGGAAAGAACACGATAAGACGTTTTTTGTTGAAGTATCTTTTGAAGGTAAAGTTATAGGAAAAGGCTCAGCAAAAAGTATTAAACAAGCACAAATTGAAGCTGCACTAGACGCAATTAAAAACCTAGGAATAAACAAGGAAGAATAATGAAAACAATTGTTTCACCATCTATTTTATCTGCTGATTTTGCTAATTTAGAAAAAGATATTAAAAAAATTGAACCTTATACAACTTGGGTACACATAGATGTTATGGATGGACATTTTGTTCCTAATATTTCAATTGGTGTTCCTGTCGTAAAATCCTTAAGAAAAATAACTAAACTATTCTTAGATACCCATTTGATGATAGAAAATCCAATTAAATATATTGACGCTTTTTCTAATGCCGGCTCTGATTTAATTACATTTCACTATGAAGCAACCTTAGATAAAACCATTGAAACAATTGAGAAAATCAAAGAAAATAATAAAAAAGTCGGCATATCTATTAAACCAAAAACCACTGTTGATAAAATAAAAGATTATATTAATCTTGTAGATTTGGTTTTGATTATGACAGTTGAACCCGGATTTGGCGGACAAAAATTTATGGATGACTGTTCTAAAAAAATAACAGAAATAAAAAAATATTCCAAAAATGACAATTTGATTATTCAAGTTGATGGCGGAATTAATGATAAAACAGCTAAAATCTGCAGGTCTTTGGGCGCTAATTGTCTTGTTGCAGGAAATTACATATATAATTCAGACAATATCGAAAAAGCGATAAAATCTTTAATTTAAGGAGAAAATAAAATGCAATTTCTACATTCAATGATAAGAGTAAAAAATGAAGAAAAATCTATAAAATTTTATTGTGATTTATTAGGTTTAAAAGTGGGCAAAAGAATACGTCTTGAAGATTGTTATTTGCAATATTTAACTGATGAAATAACAAAAACAGAACTTGAATTAACAATAAATGATGAAATACCAGAAAACGGCTATAGCACAGGAAATGCTTTTGGACATTTCGCATTTTTGTGTGATGACCTTGATGAAATAAGTAAAAAAATTACAAAAATGGGCTACAATTGGGAAGTTGAACCTTTTTATATGGAAGAGGTCAAGACAAGAATAGCATTCTTGCTTGACCCTGATGGAAATTCTGTTGAACTAATTGAAAAAAATTAGTCCTCTCCTTCGACCAAAATTTTAGGATCAACACCTAAAACTTTTCCAATATGATTTAATTCCGCAACTGACAAAGTTGCCAATTCGCCTACATCAAATTCTTCAACAAAAGCTAAAATTTCATCTTCATTCATAGAAAAAATAGGAGAAACATAAGGCTTTTTAGTTTCTGAAATCATCTCAAAATTAGTTAAATCTTTTCTGTTTAAATCAGGTTTAACTATATTTTGAGAATCCTTTAAAATTTCCTGCCTTAAAATGTCTGCTAATCTGGACTCTTCAATTGTAAATTCATGTCTTTCCATATACCTACATCACCCTTTCTGGATATTTTTAATATCGGCATAATATAAGTATAAATTTAAAAAATTAACAAAAAAATTTACATAAATTAACACAAATACATAATGCTTATTTTTGTCTTGTAAAAATAAACACGATATTAATCCCTAAAGCAAATTCTCCATAAAAATTATAAACTTTTAAAATTTGCCATTAAGCTTTCTTCTTAAATTCTTCAGGAGCGTCTTCTCTATCTTGGTTCCATCTATCAAGACCCATTTGCTTTCTAACAAGTCCGATACCAACATGGACTCTCCATTCATCCATTTTTAATTGCGCTGCGATAATTTTATGGCAACCTATTGGAGGAAGAGGCAATAATGGCTCATATAGATTCTTAATTGCCATCATTTGATCAGGAGTAATTGCAAGTTTTCTTTTTGGGAACTGAACCTTAGGCAACATCATTTTTTGTCTTATTAAATTAATTCCAAAAAACACCTTTTTAGGTTCTAAATCTATTGCTTGTGCAATTACTTCATGCGCGTCAGGATTTGGCAGGGGAAGCATCTTTTTGTACATTTCTTCAATTTGAGCTAATTGTTCCTTATTAACCAACAAAGGTCTTTGTTTATTTGGCTTTTGAGGACGTCTTTGATTTGGTCTTGCTCCAGGTCTTTGAGGACGTCTTTGATTAAACCCGCCATTATCTCTTTTTTGAGAATTATTTCTTGGTTTATAACCGCCTTGATTATTTTGAGGACGATTATTATATCTTCTTGCATATCCTTCAGGGTTGCCTGTTCCGGCACTATAACCACGTGAATAGTCTTGAACTACACCATTTTCATCTGTGGGAGCAGGCATAGCAGTAGTTCTTTCAGGATATAAACATTCCGGACAGATAACCCTTTTTGGGTTCTTAGTTTCAAATTCTTTGCCGCATTTAATGCATTTATTCGTATACATTAGGATAATCTTTCTATTGTTTTATTATTCCCATCACTTAATGAAATTAACTTAACAGGCAATATTTTTCAAATACACTC
>CALURR010000119.1 GCA_944323195.1 Candidatus Gastranaerophilales bacterium | reverse complement strand
ACTAGTCTCAAAACAAAACTGCCAATCAAGTTTTTTGTAATTGTTATCAAAACATATATTTAAAATATCTTGATCTGCATATCGCAAAAAAGGTCTATATTTCTTTTCTATTTCAAATATTTTTTTTACAATATTATTATTTCGAAAACCTTGGCAATCAATTAACAAATTTCCAGATGCAAAATAAACATGTTCATTAGAAAAGTTTAGCTTTTTAGTATATTCTTCCTTGGGAGAATATGTTTTTGCAACCGCACCCAATAAATATTTATCAAGATCTATACAATACATTTTATATATGTCATCCAAAACAACAACATCAACATCCGAATATATTGCCTTATTAATTTCAGGTTTCAATTCAGGAATTAAAAATCTTGAATACATGGATTTAGTAAAGTGCATATTTTGAGTATAGTCCCGAAAATATTTATCAGTATCGATTTTTATAAATTCTATTGAAAAGTTATTAAATTGACTTTTAAGCTCACAAATTTTTTCTTTATTTTCTTCTGTTATTCCACCATCCAAAATATAAAAATCACAAAACGATTTTGTATTATCACAAATGCTTGCAATTGTGGTAGCTACAAATGGAGCATAGTTATTATCTGAAGATAAAAATATTGGGATATTTGTCATTGATTAATCCTTTTTGTTATGCGTATATCTTAAATTTGCAACAAACATTTTTTGATTGGTATCATACTTCAAATATAATTGCTTTAATTTTTCTTTATCTTTAGCTTTTAGCGCGTCAAGACAAATTTTATAAAAATTAGAATTTTCATTTATGAAATTATTTATCTTATTATAAATCGAGATAGCTTTATCAATTGAATAATTAAGAGCTTCTAAAGATTTACAACGGTAACATCTGTTTAGTGCAGCCTCTAAACACCAAACAAATAAATAATTAATTTCATCTTTTGAAAAATTATCAAAATTAGAAGAATTTAAAGTGCTATCAACAATCATTTCATGAATATCTAAAACAGATTTCAATTTTTCAAAAGTTAATTCTCTGGAATCACCGCTATCTTCCCTGCGGTAATAATGATAAAAAGCGTCATCAACCAATTCCAGCTTATTACAATTTAACAAAGCATTATTTAAAAATAATACATCCCCGCCCAAAGGATACCCTTCTATAAGTCTTATATTATTGTCTTTTATGAGAGATTTTTTATATATAGCACACCACCAATAGTGGGTAAAAAATAATTTATTAAAATTATTTTCTTTAATTTTTTGATTTAAGTTAGATTTAACGCTTTCACCTTTATAATTTATAATATGTACATCAGCTTTTACAATGTCAGCACCTGTTTGGACTGCCTTATTATAAAGTTTTTCATAAAAATCTAGGTCAATCTCATCATCATTATCAACAAAAGCTAAATATTCACCATCTGCATTATCAAGACCTATGTTTCTTGCTCTGGATTCTCCGCCGTTAACCTTACAATCAATTACTTTAATATTTGAATATTTTTTAGCATATTCATTTAAAATTTCAAGAGAATTATCAGCTGAACAATCATTAACACAAATTATTTCAATATCAGAGAGTGTTTGATTAACAACACTATCAAGACATCTTCTTAAATAGTCTTTTGCATTATAAACAGGTATTATTACACTAATTTTGGGCACAGTTAACCTCTTTTAAGAATTTTTTCAATCTTACATTTGGCTTTATAATTTTTTCTAAAAAAATTACTCATTATACATCTTTACTTTTGTGTAGCTACAAATCTTAAATTTGCAAACATTTCTTTTCTTTTGGTATTGTTTGCCAGACAAAAATTTAGTAATTTTTTTTCGTCATTTTGTTCTATAATATTTCGAATTACGGGCAAAATTTCCAAGTACTTATTGCTATTTTTAATATAAAAAGCATTTTGCTTGAAATATTCAAAAATTTTTGAAATAAGATATTTCAAAGAAGAATTATCCTCAACTCTGTAAAGATAATTTACCATTTGTACAAGCCAACTTGTTATTATAAATTCAATACCAACATTGTTTTTAGTATTTTTTTTAGTATTTTCTGCTATCATATTAAAAATATCAATTGCGGATTTAATTTTTACCAAAGGAAGAATTTTTGAATCACCGCTATCATCTCTACGATGATAATGATAAAAAACATCATCGACCAATGCAATGGAATTTGAGGCTAAAATCACTTGATTTAAAAACAAAATATCTCCACCCAATGGATGATTAGAAATAAAACGAATTTTATTATCAGTTACAATCGATTTCTTAAAAATTGCCGTCCACCAATGATAAGCAAAAAATAAAATATTATTATTTTGCTCAATTAACTTATTTAAACTACCGTATAACTCACTGCCATCAGAATTAAATTGACGTAGCTCACCTTTTGCAATGTCAGCATCCTCATATTTTGCTTTAGCATACAATTTTTCATAAAAATCCAGATCGATTTCATCATCATTATCAACAAAAGCTAAATATTCGCCATCTGCATTATCAAGACCTATATTTCTTGCTCTAGATTCTCCACCATTAACTTTGCAATCTATTACTTTAATATTTGAATATTTTTTAGCATATTCATTTAAAATTTCAAGAGAATTATCGGTTGAACAATCATTAACACAAATTATTTCAATATCAGAGAGTGTTTGATTAACAACACTATCAAGACATCTTTTTAAATAGTCTTTTGCATTATAAACAGGTATTATTACACTAATTTTTGGCACAGTTAACCTCTTTTTTTTAAATTGCTTCTCAAAGCTAAAAAAATTTTTTCTTTTTGACTTTTCTCAATATAGTTCGACAAAGCACTTAAATCTGCATTTTTTAACG
>CALURR010000118.1 GCA_944323195.1 Candidatus Gastranaerophilales bacterium | reverse complement strand
CCAGCTCTTGTTTTCTTCTGTCTTTATCCCAATTTAGCGCCCAATCAATTGTGGTTTGAGGAGTGGTTGGAAGTTCGAGCGGTTTTTTAGCTTTAAAAACTACACTATCACAAGCATTGTTTTTAATCGTCTTTGTTGTTGCGTTTTTGTTGTTTGAATAAACTCTAGCCGGCGTGAAAGCAATTTGATTAATTTTCATATTTTTCCTTTCTTTATATGCAAAAAGTCGACAATTATACTTGTCGACTTTTGATGGTAAATTTTAGAGGTTGATAACAGATAGAATTGTTAATTCTTTTTGTTTTGTATTTATAATGATGGTTTCTATTTTGCTTCATATAACCTCGATTGTTTCTTATTATTACGATACTTGTAAAATATTTTTTTTGTTAATTTGATACTAATAATGTAATAAATATTTACAAATAGTTATTTTGTTGTTTTTGGCGTTATTTTTCTAGTTTTATTTTTATTAATTGATTTGAAATTTCCTAAAATTATAAGCCATTGTTTATCTGTTTTTGCATTATTTAATATACATAAAAAATGTTTTGCGTATTTAAAAAAAAGGAGATTTAATTATGAATATTGTAGAGCCAATTAGAAAAAAACATGATATAAAAAAAATTGAAAATATTCTTAAAAAACAAAGTTTCAGAGATTGGTTGCTTTTTGTTGTTGGTATTAATTGCGGATTGAGAATTTCTGATATTTTAAACTTAAATGTTTCAGATGTTAAAAATAAGGATTATATTTCAATTATTGAGAAGAAAACAGGTAAATATAAACGATTTCCCATTAATTCAAAGTTAAAACCAATGTTTAAAAAATTTACGGTTAATAGGGAGCCTGATGAACCTTTGTTTTTATCTATATTTCATAATAGAATGGAGCGAACTCAATGTTATAGAATAGTAAATGTAGCATGCAGAAAAGCAGGGCTTGATTTTAAAATCGGCACACATACGCTTCGAAAAACTTTTGGTTATCATCATTATCAAAAATTTAAAGATGTTGCAGTTTTGCAAAAAATTTTTAATCATTGTTCCCCAATGATAACACTTCGCTATATCGGAATAGATCAAGACATGATAGATGAGAGTTATAATAATTTTATTTTGTAATTTTTAAAATTAAACTATAATAATTCATCATAATTAAACTTTTGTTGAGATATTTAACTGACAATACGCAGTATAACATAAATTTTGCCTTAATGTTAAATTAATTAATTTTTGTTAATTTTTTTTGTTTTTTTATTTGATTATCATATTGGCATTGTAGAAGCTATTTAATTTTTCAACAAAAGTTTAATTAAGTAGAGTTATTTAATCTGTTTGAAAATATTGTATAAAAAACAGATTGGAGTTAATGAATTGTTTTTTTCTGTTGTTGGCAGATTGATTGGCTGGACTTTTACAATGAAAAAAGATAGGTTTGAATTTCGAAGAATATGTAATGATATTGACTCTATGCTAAGTAGCAAAATTATTCGAGCAAGATACCCAAAACTTATAAAGCATCTTCAGGATGAATTTTCAAAACGTAAATTAAAAGTTGTTTTTTTAAATAGTGAAAATCCTAAGTGGGTTTATCGTTTTTTATATGATGAATTTAAAAAAAATCAAAACTTTCAAGTTCAGGTATTAATAACTGTCAGAGATGGCTTATTAAAGAAAAAATATAAATTCTTAGAATATGAGAAACTTGCAAATGATAATTTTAATTTTTTCAAAAAAGATGGATTAAATGTCGATTATGCATTTGATTTTAAAAAGAAAAAACATATTGATTTGAAAAAATTTAATCCTGATATTGTTTTTTATGAGCAACCTTGGGAGTTGCCAAAAAAATATAGAGTGAATGAAGTTTCAAAATATGCGCTGCCTTTTTATTGTTCTTATGGTTCTTGTATTACTAATGGTATAAATGAATATTCTGAACCATTTTATAAAGATGTTTACGTATATTTCATAGATAATGTATATATTAAAAAGGTCCTTTTAGAACATGGGTGTCAACAACAGGCAATTGTTGTTAGTGGACAGCCAAAGTTAGATGTATATTTAAAACCTATAAACCAATCAAATATTATATGGAAATCTGTCAATAAAAAGCGTGTTATTTATGCTCCTCATCACTCTTTTTATAAAAATAGTGTGCTTGGTTTTGGTACATTTGACTGGAATTATAAATTTTTCTTTAACTTTGCTAAAAATCATCCTGAAATTGAATTTATAATTAAGCCTCATCCAGAGCTTAAGCGCCAAATCGTAAAGCGAGGTTTGATGTCTGCAAATGAAATGATTCAATATTTTAAAATGTGGGAAAGTTTACCAAATGCGCAAATATATGAATTTGCCAATTATTTTGATATGTTTAAAACATCTGACTTATTGATTACAGACTGTAACTCTTTCCTTTATGAATATCTGCCAACTAAAAAACCAGTAATTCATTTGATTGGAAAAAATTCAGTTGGCCATAATGAATATGGGCAAAAAATCACCTCTGGATATTATTTGGCACGAGATATTGAAGAGTTAAAAGCGCAACTGGAATTAGTTTTGTTTAATGGGCATGATCCTTTAAAACTTATACGGGAACAAATTATTAAAAACGACCTAATTCAGCCGAAAATTGGTGTTGCAAAGTTTATTTTAAATTATATTACTCAATTATTGCGAAAGGAAATCAATGCGTAAAAAGATGTCTTTTATTGAGAAAATTTTTTCAATTAAAAATAATGATTTAAATCATAAGCAAATTTGCTTTATGGGTATTAAAATAAAATGGCACAAAGAAGCAAAACCAAGGTATGCATATGAGGATTTACCAATAGAAAATAATAAAATTATTTTTCGAACTTTTAATGGTGCTTATAATTGCAATCCTAAATATATAGCAGAAGAAATTATCAGACAGAATCTCTCATTTAAGCTGGTTTGGGTAGTAAATAAAAATATTTTAAATTTTATTGATGATTTTCTTCGTG
>CALURR010000117.1 GCA_944323195.1 Candidatus Gastranaerophilales bacterium | reverse complement strand
ACCCCAAGGGTGTTTCCAATCCCTAAAGCTCATAAGTTCGCTAAGGGATTGTGGGCATCGCGCTAAGGTTTTAGTGCATTTCCAAGTCCAGTGTCGGGCTGTCTGTCAAAACTCAACGTTTTGACATCGCGCCCTCACATCCTATCAGGTCATTCGTAATTTTCAACAGCGCACAAGCGCTGTAAGAAAATTTCTTCATTCCCAAGTCCAGTGTCGCAATAGCCCACCAAGCTCCACGCTTGCTGTGCAATTGCTAACATCCTATCGGGTCATTTCTAAAACCAAGCGCAATCGCGCTAAGGTTTTAGTGCATTTCCAAGGTACGGTTTCGCTCTGTTCGCCAGAGCTCATCGCTCTGCCGTCACGAGCTCACACACCATGGGGTCGTTCGCAATTTTCTACAGCGCACAAGCGCTGTAAGAAAATTACTTCACTCCCATAAAAAAAGCTATTGTATGAAGTATACAATAGGCTCTAATAAGGATGACAATAAAGTTATATGGTGTGTATATTATTCTTAATTTGATTTACATTTTAGCTATCGTGCCATTTTTTTTAAATCTTTAACATTTATTTTTAAATATCCTCTATTTGGTGTATAATCAATTTATGAAATTAGTTATTCAAATACCTTGTTATAATGAGCAGGATAGCATTTTAGAGGTTTTAGAAAGTTTACCAAAAAAACTAAATAAGATTGACGAAATTTTAGTTGTTGTTTTGGATGATGGAAGTTGTGATAATACTATAAAAATTGCTCAAGATTTTGGAGTTAATAAAATAATTAGTTCTTCAATTAATAGGGGTTTATCTTATACTTTTATGTCCGGTGTAAATTACGCTCTTGAAATTGAGGCTGATATTTTAGTTAATATTGATGGCGATAATCAGTATTGCGCAAATGATATTGAAAAATTAATTACTCCAATTATTGAAAAATCTTGCGATGTTGTTATTGGTGCAAGAAATATAAAAAATATTAAATCTTTTTCTTTTTTTAAAAAAGCAATGCAAAAGTTTGGCTCCATGATGGTTAAATTAATTTCGGGGATTGATGTTAAGGATGCAGCTAGTGGTTTTAGGGCGTTTTCAAAAGATGCGCTTTTGCATATGAATGTTTTTAATCCTTTTAGCTATACTATTGAAACAATAGTTCAGGCTAAAAATAAAAATTTGAAAGTTGAAAATGTTGATATAAGGATTAATGAGCAAAAAAATCGTAAATCAAGGCTTTTTAAAAATGATTTTGATTATATGTTTAAACAAGCAAAAAATCTGATTAGATTTTTTATTATCTATAGGCCTGCGAGATTTTTTATTATAAATGCTTTTATGTTTTTCTTTTTGGGATTAATAATTGCTTTTAGGTATTTATGGTTTTTCTTTAATTTTGATGGAAATGGGCATATTCAATCCCTAATTTTAGCAAGTATAATTTTTATTTTGTCTTTTGTGTGTTTTATACTTGCAATAGTTGGAGATTTGCTGTCGATAAACAGGAAGCTTTTAGAAGATATTCAGTATAAATTAAGATGTGAAAAATACAAAAAATAAATTTTATGGTAATATAAAACCACTAGAGGATTTGTATGGAAAATAAAGATTTAATTAAATATATAGATAAACTAAAAGAGCCAAAAATTCTTGTAATAGGCGATTTTGCTCTTGATGAAATGATTTATGGGAATACTGAGCGAATTTCAAGAGAAGCTCCTGTGTTGATTTTAGAGCATTATGAAACAAAAAAAATCTTAGGAGCTGCCTCAAATGCTGCAAATAATGTCTCAAGTTTAAATTGTGGAAAAGTTAGTGCTCTTGGTGTTTATGGTGATGATTATTATGGACGAGAGCTTCTTAAAATTTTAGAAGAAAAAAACATAAACACTAATTTAATGGTTCTTGATAAGACAAGAAAAACTACTACCAAAACAAGAATTTCAGGTTCATGTAATCAAAGCATTACTCAGCAAATTGTAAGAATTGATAGGCAAACCAAAACTCCACTAAATTCTGAAATTGAGAAAAAAGTTATTGAAAATATTAAAAAATCAATTAAGGATTTTAATGGTGTAATTTTGTCAGATTATCATTTGGGTTGTTTAACTCAAAATATAATAACAGCTACAATTGAAGAAGCAAAAAAATATAATGTTTTAGTTATTGCTGATATTCAAAAAGACATGGAAAAATATAAAGGAGTTTATGCAATTACTCCAAATCAGCCTGATAGCGAAAAGCAAGCAGGATTTTTTATAAAAGATGATGAAACTTTATATAAAGCCGGTGAAAAATTATTAAAAGAATTAGACTTAAAAAAAGTTCTTTTAACTCGTGGTGAGAATGGTATGGCTTTATTTGAAAAAGAAAATGATGATATAATTTTCAAAAAAATACCTGCATACAATAAAAAAGAAGTTTTTGATGTGACTGGTGCCGGAGATACAGTTGTTGCTGCTTTTGCTCTTGGTTTGTGCGCCGGTTTAGATGGTGAAATCGCCATGAAATTAGGAAATCTTGCAGCAAGTATTGTAATAAGATATTTTGGATGTCATACAGTTACTTGCGACGATTTAAAAGAAGAAATTAATGTATAGAAGGAAAAAGGATTAAAAATATGAACCTTATAAAAAAATTAAGACCTTTTGATTATCTTATTATTGGTATTGTATTAGTTGGCCTTGTTGTTGGCTTTTTAACATTTAGCGGAAAAAGAGCAACTTCAGCAAATCAAATTGAGGCAACAACCGATATAGAAATGGAAATTTATTTAAGAGGAGTGTCCTTAACTGCTGATGAACAATTGTTCAAAGCCGGAGATGAGACATTTATAACTATTAGAAATGTTCCATATACAAAATTAAAAATTAAAGATGTTAAATTTGATAAAAGAAAAATTATGCTTCCGGCAATTAATTCAAAGAAACCATATATCGTTGTAAATGATGAATCTAGTCCATATCAATATGATTACATTGTTAAAATTGTTGATAGCGCAAAGATAACTAAAGATGGAGATGCTGTTGTTGGTGGAAACAAGGTTAAAATTGGTATACCAATAACACTGGAAGGCACAAAATATAAGGTTAACGGTGTTATTTCAAATGTTACTGTTAGCCCCGAGCCTAAAGATAATGTTCATGAAGATTTAGATAAGCATACAAAGATAAATCAAGATGTTCAATAGTATAAAAAAATTCATTAACAACAGTTTTTTTATGGAAAATATTGATAGCATAGCTTATTTTGTTATGTTGTTGATATTAATTTCTGCTGTGATTTTAAATAGTGAATATATGGGCGGTTTGGCGCTTATATTTAGTGCGCTTGTTGTGTTAAAAAATATATTCAATTATGACGATAGTTTTAAATTTAAAAATTATCATAAAGCCTTGTTTGTATATTTTTTAATTGTGACAGTAAGCTTGTTTGCTTCAACATTATTTGGGTTGAGTTTACATGGTTATATTAAAACATTAATTTATACTTTATTTTTCTTTTGTGCTTCATTATTTTTTAAAGATAATAAAGATAAAATATTCCCAACTGTTTTTATTACTGTAATATTAATGAGTGCTGAGTCTTTTGTTGCTATCATTCAAAATATGTGTGGAGTATCTGAAATATCAGGTTGGCAAGACACAACAAATATTAACCCTGAAGAAATTGTCTCAAGAGCCTATGGAACCCTAAAACCATATAACCCTAATTTGTTGGCAGGATATTTGTTGTGTGGTTTATCAAGTTTTGTATATTTAATTTTAAATAGCTTGTCCAAAAACAATAAAAAAAGAGCGCTTTTATATTGTGGTTTGTTTTTTGTAAATATATTGGCAATAATAGTAACAGGTTGCAGGGGTGCATATTTGGGATTTTTGCTATTTTTCCCAATGTTATTTTTAGCTTTGATATACTATATTCAAAAGCGTCTTGGCGGTTTATCAAATATTAAAAAAAGATATAAAAACATTGCAGTTTTTTCAACAATAGCTCTTGTTGCTTTTGCTGCTTTAAATCCTGCAATATCAAAAAGAATAGAATCAATTTTTGCACTTAGAGCTGACAGTTCTATTTCTTTTAGGTTGAATGTTTATGAATCAGCTTTTCATATGTTTTTAGATAATCCTATTTTTGGAATAGGAGTAGGTAATCAAAACTTTAGGGAAATCTACGGGCTATATATGAAATCGGGTTTTGATGCGTTGGGTTCGTATTGTGTTCCTTTGGAAATTGCAGTTGAAAGCGGTATATTTGCTTTGATTGCTTTTATTGTTTTCTTAGTTTTAGTTATAAAAAAATGTATTGGTTATTGCATAAATTCAAAAGATGTTAATGCCAAAATTTTATCATTGAGTATTATATTGATGATTTTAGCTGTGATGGGTCATGGATTGTTTGATACAATATGGTTTAGACCTCAATTGCAATTTTTATTTTGGACAAATATAGCAATGCTATCCTCAATTAAAGAATAATTATTTTCCGGAAAATATATAATAACCAATTGTTGTTGCGCTAACACCAATGATTAGGCTTAAAAATGTGTAAGCAAGAAAATGTATAAATTTTCCCTCTTTTAAAAATATTAAATTTTCAAGACAAAATGAAGAAAAAGTTGTTAATCCGCCTAAAAAACCAGCCATAATAAACAATTTTATGCTATTAGGAATTGTGAGTTTAATGGTTAGTGCATACATTGCTCCAATTAAAAAACAACCAATGATATTAACCAGAAATGTTGCAAGGTAAACTAAACCAATTGTTTTTATGACCAATAATCCTGTTAAATATCTTAAACTGGCACCTATTGCACCGCCCAGGAAAACGGCAATTAAATTTTGCATTTTTCAATCCTATACTTCAACTGCATCTATTTTTTCGAAATCTTCTCTTGCTTGTTGTTGGATTAATTTACCTTTGATGTAATTGTTAATAGATTTTTCTTTAACGTCATTTGAAACACTTTTCATAAGTGCAACCTGTGTTCCTAGGCTGCCAGCTAAAATCCCAAACGGTGCAGTGATTTTTGCAATGTTTGTAAGTTTTTTGTGTTTTTCGGTAAATGGCGCTACTTTGGTTTCAAAGAATTTGCCCAATTTTGTATTATCTATTTCGCCTGCAAGTGTTGAAGCTTCTTTTTTAAAGAAGTCAATAGCAGGGGCAAAGTGTTTATCGGCAATTTTTTTGCCTGACTTAACTCCAACAAAAGCAAGCAGTGATAACGTTGCAGATGTTAAAGCAAATGTAGCCATTTTTATAGCTGTTTTATTTTTTTTGTTGTCTTTATTTGTTTCATTTTTTTCAAAGAGTTTATCAACTGCTTTATTGGATGAGTCAAATGTTGAATCTAAACCTTTAAAAAGTGCTAAAAAACCCAACCCTGCTGCAGCTTTTGCTGAAAGTTTCCCGGGTTGGGTTAATGCTAAACTTGTTAATATAAGCGATGTTGTTATTTTTGGCATAGCATTCAGTAATTGCCCCTTAGGACTGTGCTTAACTTCATAGTGCGCCTTAACTACACTTCTGGCTTTCAGCACATCATCGCTCATTTCCTCGTAATGTTTGCGACGCATTCGTTGTTTATCTTCGGAATTATAGTTGCCCGTAAAATTGTTAATGTGTCGTTTAGGTCTACAACAATTTAAGTTATTAATTTGCATTTTTCCTCACGAGAAAATAATTCTCTATTTTACCTTACTGAATATCTTTATTTTATATCAATCTATAAATAAATCAACATGTTTTTTTAAATTTACAAATGTTTATTATCTTTTGTTTACAAAAATAAGATATATATCTTGTTGTGCTATAATTACTTTATTATTTTTATTTGGGGGAACAATGAATTATATTAAATTTGTTGATGTAACAAATAGAGATGGTGTTCAAACTTCTCGTTTGGGGTTGGCAAAACTTCAAAAAACAATTATCAATCTTATGTTAAATGAGATGGGAATTAACCAGTCTGAATTTGGTTTCCCTACTACTCAACACGAAATTAATTATCTAAATGGGAATTTAGAGCTTGTGGAGCGTGGTGTTATCAATAAAACTGTTTTATCAGGCTGGATGAGAGCTGTTAAAGATGATGTTATTGAATCATTTAAAAATGTTCCCAAATTAAAATATATAAACTTATCGCAATCAACTTCTCAACAAATGATTAATGGAAAATATCAGGGGAAGAAAACCCCGAAAGATGTTTTAAATTCTACCCTTGAAGCAATAAATGAAGCCATTAATCAAAATGCAAAAGTAATTGGTGTAAATGCTGAAGACGCTTCAAGGTCTGATATTGATTATTTAATTGAATATGTAAAAGAATGTAAAAAATATGGCGCAACTCGTTTTAGATATTGCGACACTCTTGGTTTTGATGATCCTAAAACTGCTTATGATAGAATTTATCTTTTAGCAAAAGAAACTCAAATGGATATAGAACTTCATTTCCACAATGACTTAGGCATGGCAACAGGTTGCTCTGTTATGGGTGCAAAAGCGGCAATTGACGCCGGAGTGGATGCGTGGATTAATACTGCAATTAATGGCATGGGAGAGCGCGCCGGAAATGCGGACTTGGTTTCTTGTATATTGGCAATTAAAAAATCAAGCGGCTTTAAAGATAACTATCAAATTGATCCTCAAATTGATATATCAAAGGCTTGGAAATTAGCAAAATATACTTCTTATGCTTTTGGTGTTCCAATTCCTGTTAATCAAGTTGCAATGGGCGCAAATGCTTTTGCTCATGAGTCAGGAATACACGCCGATGGTGCTTTGAAAGACAGAAGAAATTATGAGCTTTATGATTTTGAGGAATTGGGAAGAGGCGAGCCGGAGATTATTGAAACAGGCCGTATGATAACAGTTGGTGAATATGGCGGCATTAGAGGTTTTAGAAATGTTTTTGACGGATTGGAATTAGAATTCCATGACGAAAACGAAGCAAGAAATATTTTGGAATTGTGCCGTTATGCAAACGTACACACGCAAAAACCCTTAACGGATAGTGAATTGAGGTTTATTTATTTCTATCCTAATATTGCAGCTAAAATCATGACTGTTAATCCATATTACTTCCCAAGCGGTGCATTAAAAGAAAGAATGGAAAGATTAGAGCATATTGCAGGCTCTAAGATAGTGTAGGAAAATGATGAAAAAAATATTTATAGATACTCTTGGTTGTCAAATGAATAAATCAGATACTGAGCGCATTTTGGGTATGTTATCTCATTTTGGTTGGGAACAAACGCAACTGGAAGATGAGGCAGATTTATTTATAGTAAATACTTGCGCTATAAGACAATTATCAGCAGATAAGGCATATTCAAGAATAGGCAATTGGGGCAGAATTAAAAAAGAAAAGAAAAAAGAAGGAAAATCTGTTAAGATTGGAATTTGCGGTTGCGTTGCCCAATTAGAAGGTGAAAAATTATTAAAAAAATTTCCATATCTTGATTTGGTTTTTGGTACAAGAAATATTTATGAACTTCCTAAATTGCTTGAAGAAATTGAAGAAAAAAGAATATGCAATCTTGACGATAAGCCTATTTGCGAAAACGATTATAATATCACAAGACAAAAAAGTGTTAATGCTTGGCTTCCTATAATGGAAGGATGCAACAATTTTTGCTCTTATTGCGTTGTGCCTTATACAAGAGGAAGAGAACGCTCCAGAACAATTGAAGCTGTCATTAAAGAAGCAAAAAATATTTTATCTCAAGGTTTTAGAGAAATTACACTTTTAGGGCAAAATGTTGACAGTTATGGTAAAAATCTTGGTGAAGGTGAAAATTTTGCTAAGCTTTTAAGAGAATTAGATAAACTAGAAGGTGAATTTAGAATACGATTTACTTCATCTTATCCTACTGATATAACTGATGAAGTTATTGATGTTGTTAAAAATTCTATTCATATTTGTGAGTGTTTTCACATTCCTATGCAATCAGGGAACGATAGAATATTAAAAGAAATGAACAGGCGATATAATGTTGAACAATATAGACAAATTGTTCAAAAAATTAGAAATTCTATTGAAAATGTTACTATAACATCTGATTTTATTGCCGGATTTCCCTCTGAAACAGAAGAAGAATTTTTAGATACTATAAAAGCTATTGACGAATTAGAACTTGATTATTCTAATACTGCAGCCTATTCGCCTCGACCAATTACAAAAGCAGGTAAAATGGTTGATAAATTTGTTGATGAAGAAGCAAAAAAGAAAAGACTTCAAATTTTAAATGATAAAGTAAAAGAAGCAAGTTTAAAATCCAATGAAAAATATATTGGAAAAACTCTTGAAATATTGGTTGATGAAGTTAAAGATGGAGTTTATCAAGGCAGAACAAGGAACAATAAAGTCGTTCATATTGTTGATGATAAAAAATATAATATAGGCGATTTTGTAAATGTAAAAATTGAAAGAGTCTCGACATGGTGTTGTTTTGCAAAGAGTGTATAGAGAAGAAAAGAAGGGATTAACAAATGAATCAAAAATATAATAGAGTTTATAATTTTTCAGCAGGTCCTGCTGTTTTACCTATAGAAGTTTTAGAAACAGCCAGAGATGAGATGTTAAATTATAAAAATTCCGGCATGAGCGTAATGGAGATGTCTCATAGATCTAAAACTTACGATGAAATAATCAAAACAGCAGAGCGTGATCTAAGAGAATTAATGAATATACCTGATAATTATAAGGTTTTGTTTTTACAAGGGGGCGCACATTTGCAATTTTCAATGGTGCCTATTAACCTTTTAAAAAACGGTGTTGCTGATTATATTGTAACCGGTCAATGGGCTAAAAAGGCATATGTTGAAGCTCAAAAATACGGCAAAATTAATAAAATCGCAACAAGTGAAGATAAGACTTTTTCTTATATTCCTGATTGCTCTGATTTAAATATTTCGCCTGATGCTGATTATGTATACATTTGCGAAAACAATACAATCTACGGTACAAAATTCCATACCTTGCCAAATACAAAAGGTAAAATTTTGGTTTCTGATATGTCATCTTGTTTTTTGTCTGAACCGGTTGATGTTACAAAATATGGTTTAATTTTTGCAGGTGTACAAAAAAATGTTGGTCCGGCAGGTGTTCAAATAGTAATAATAAGAGAAGACTTATTGAGAGATGATTTACCCAGCTGGTGTCCTACAATGTTGAATTATAAAATCCATGCTGATAATGATAGCTTATATAATACTCCACCGGCTTATGGAATTTATATTTGCGGTTTGGTGTTTAAATGGCTTAAAAAATTAGGCGGTTTAGAAAAGATGAAAGAATTAAACGAAAAGAAAGCTAAAATTCTTTATGATTTTCTTGATAAATCTAAATTATTTAAGGGTACTGTTGAAAAGAATTCTCGTTCATTGATGAATGTTCCTTTTGTAACAGGGAATGATGAAATGGATAAAAAATTCATTGAAGCAGCAAAAAATGAAGGACTTGTTCAATTAAAAGGTCATAGAACAGTTGGCGGAATGAGAGCGTCAATATACAATGCAATGCCGATTGAAGGTGTTGTTAAACTTGTAGAATTTATGGAAAAATTTGAAAAAGAAAATATATAATATTTAAAAGCCCGAGATAATCTCGGGCTTTAATTCAATTTTTTTGAGTTAAATATTTTTTATAATTTTGTTTAATATCGATATATAGATTATTTAAATTATCTTCAACTTTTTTTCTGATTTTTTCAATTGTTTCATCATCGGGGTTTTTTGGAACATATATCGGCTCTCCAAAAAGCATTACAAGTTTTGTTCCAATGAGTGGAAACCTAAAATTATCCCAAGAATTAAACTTTATAAATGTTTTTTGCGGGCTCCACCAAACAGCAGGCACAATTGGAACATCAGCCATTTTGGCTATTTCAATTATTCCTTTTTTTACAATTCTGTTTGGTCCTTTTGGTCCGTCAATTGTAAGGGCACCATTTATATCTTCATCTTTCATTCTTTTGATTAATTCAAGACTTGCTTTTGCGCCCCCTCTTGTTTTTGAGCCTCTAACAGTTTCAACTCCCATTGCGTTTGCTGCTCTTGAAATTATTTCACCATCTTGCGAACTTGAAACCATAATACAAGTTTTTCGATTTAAATTACAAGAAAATACCCCGCATTGATGAGCATGCCATAGAGCAAAAATACATTTTTCTTTTGGGTAATTTATACATTTACATCTATAAAACATTCTTATAATATGAAATAGTCCAATTGTTAGTAAGCACAGGAGTTCTGTTCCTTTTGTTTTTCTCCATATTTTTAGTTGTTCTGATATATTTTTCAATTTATCTCCTTAAATCTGCTGCTAATTTATGAGCGTATAAACCTTCTTTTTGAGCTAACAATGAGGCAGTTTTAGCTAATTTTTTACTATATTCATCTGATAATTTTTGATATGTTAATATTTTAACATAATCAAAAACTGATAATCCGCCTGTATATTTGGCACATTTATTAGTTGGCAGAACATGGTTTGTGCCTGAACAATAATCTCCAAAAACTTCGGCACAATTTTTGCCTATAAATAGTGAACCGTAATTTGTGAAGGAATTTTTTAGTTTATCTGCATTTTTTATTAATAGTTCTAAATGCTCAGGAGCTCTTTTGTTTGTTAAATCAATTGCTTGATTTATGTTGTCAACTATAATGCAAATTGATTTTTCAAATGAAATTTTAGCAATATCTTTTGTTTTGAGTGTTTTTAGGATTTCTTGCGCTTCAAATTCTACCTTTTTGGCAACTTCTATATCGTTTGTGATAAGATAACTTCTTGCATCTTTATCATGTTCACATTGAGCTAACATATCTGCAGCAATTAGTTTTGAATCGTTGATGTCATCGGCAATAATTAAAACTTCAGATGGTCCTGCTATAAAATCAATATCTGATTGTCCATATATTGCTTTTTTGGCAGCTGCAACAAATTTATTCCCAGGGCCGGTTATTTTATCAACTTCCTTAATGCTATTAGTACCATATGCAAAGGCTGCAATTGCTTGTGCACCGCCTAGTTTATATATTTTGGTTGCACCGGATAAATGAGCTGAAACAATAACTTCAGGAGAAATTCTTGGGCTAGTAAGATAAATTTCTTTAACTCCTGCAATTTTAGCCGGTATTATTGTCATATAACATGAGCTTAAAAGCGGGTAATTTCCTCCGGGTCAATAACATAAAACTCTATTTAAGGGTACAATTTTTTGCGCTAAGATTGAGTCTTCTTTTTTAAATTCAAACTCTTTAATTGAATTTAATTGTTGGATGGAAAATTCTTCTACATTTTTAATAGCTATTTTCATAGCGTCTAAAAGCTCTTTATCTATTTTTTTGTAAGCAAGTTCTATTTCGTTTTCGCTAACAATAAAATCATTACTTGAGTTAAATATTCCATCATTAAATTTTTGTGATAATTCGATTAAGGCACTATCACCATCTAATCTGACTTTTTTAATAATTTCATCAACAGAGTTTAAGTATTCAAAATCGATTTTTTCAAAAAAACTTTCGTTTATTTCGCTATATCTTATTGTCTTCATGATTTTGCTCTTGATTTTAGATTGTTTCTTACATCTTCAAATGTTGTATTGTGCATAGCCATAAATACAAATAAGTGATAAATTAAATCAGCTGCTTCCCATCCAAGACCATCACCTTGTTCAAAGTTTATTGCTTCAAAGGCCTCTTCCATGATTTTTCTTTTTAGGTAAAATTCATCGTTAAAAAGCTTTGTAGTGTAGCTATTTAGAGGCATTTTTTCTTTTCTGTCTTCAATAAGCTCAAAAAGTTCTTCCAGAGTGAAGTTTTTATCTTCGAAACAACTATACCTTCCCAAATGACAAGCTTTGCCTTTTTGAGATACAGTAAATAAAATTGCGTCTTTGTCGCAATCAAATTTTGCATTTAGCAGTTCTTGAGTGTAACCTGAAGTTTCGCCTTTTGTCCAAAGTTCGTTTCTTGAGCGAGAGTAATATGTCGCAAACCCTTCTTTAAATGATTTTTTCAATGATTCAGGGCTTGAATAAGCAAGCATTAGCACTTGTTTTGTGAGTTTATCTTGCACGATTGTAGGAATTAATCCGCCTTGTTTTTCAAAGTTTAAACAAGCACAAAATGCGTCTTCAAGATTAATTTTTCCTGTGTAAATGCACATTCCCAATTGGCAGTTTATATTATTTTTTTCAAGTTCAACAATTTCTTCAATAGATGAAATGCCGCCTGCTGCTGTAATTGGTTTTTTGGTTGATGAAGCAATTTGCTTGATAAATTCAAGGTCGGTTCCTTGCATCATGCCTTCTCTTTCGACAATTGTGAAAAGAAAACCACAACAATAGTCTTCAAATCTTTTAACGTAATCAAGAGTTGAAAATTAGCTAACTTCTTGCCAGCCTTTTGTGGTTATTTTGCCATCACGAGAATCAATAGCAACCAAGACTCTTGATTTTGGTAATTTAGATAGAAAGTCTTCACTTGCAGCTGTTCCGATTATGATTTTTTTAGCGCCCCAAGACAGAACCTTTTTCGCTTTTTCAATTGTTCTAATTCCGCCACCAACTCTACAAGGGGCAATTTTACAGATTTTTTTAATTAAATCCTCGTTATTTTTTCCTGTATTCATTGCACTATCAAGGTCGATAACTGCAACTTCGCCAAAACGAGCATAATATTTAGCTAAATCCAGAACATCTTCGCGTTCTAGTACTTTTGTTTTTCCTTGTTGTAGTTGAACTGCTTTTCCATCCATTAAATCTATACTTGCTACTATCATAATTATCTCCTTTTAATTTGCTATAACTGAATCTATACATTCCCAAACAAAAGGCCTGTATGGATGGACTTCATTTAAGTTGTTGTTTAAAAACGCATTTAACCTTAAATCAAGTTCGTTTTTCTGATAATTTTTTATTTCAATATTTTTAATATTCAATTCTTCACATAAGGTTTTTATTTTTTCGTCATATATTAAACCAAAACTTTTTACTTCGAGTGCATTTGAAACAATTAACCCATGCAGTCTTGTGGATATAATATATTCTGTGTTGTTTATTATATCAATTGTTTCTTTTATTCCTTTATAGGGAATAAAGCTGGCTTTTGTATTGTGTTGTTTTAATTTTTCTATAAAATTTAAGCAAATGTTTTTATCGTAGTCATTTTGTAAAGATAAAACTTTTATTTCGCCTTTATAATATTTTGATATAATTTCAGCTAAATCTGAAATAAATTTTTCATCAATCCCCTGAAAACTTCTTAATTGAACAACTAAGCCTTTTTTGTTTTGATTGATTTTAATATTTTCAACAAGAGAATATGCAGGGTCAGATACCAGCTCTGATTTTATATTCCACAAATTTAACAAAATTTGACTTTTTTTATCACGAACTGTAATGAAATTTGTTATTTTAAGAATATTTTTTGTTAAAAATTCGAAGAATTTTCCCTTTATTGGCTCAATTCCTTGGGCAAAAATGATTACTTTTTTATTAAAGAATTTTGCCAAAAAGATGATAAAAAGATAATAAATTAAACTAAAATTACTTGTTTTGTTTTGCAAAAGGCTTCCGCCGCCTGATATTAAAATGTCGTTTGACAATATTGCTTTTAATATATCAAACGGTTTTTTAAAATTATATGTTATTACATCATAAGTTTTTTTAACTTCATCTTTGTTGTTGCATAAAGCACTCACGCTATAGCCCAGTGATTTTAAATGGGATGAAAGGGCTAAAAAAATCGCTTCATCTCCAAAGTTGTTAAATCCAATATATCCGGATACTAAAACTTTTTTCATAATCTTGAATATAGCATAAAATCTCTTTTATTGTAAGAATGTAAAATTTATTTTTGTATATTTTTTATCTTTAAAATAAAATATATGTGTTATGGATAAAAATATTTTAATAATCGGCTCAAATTCTGAGCTTGCACACTACACGATAGAGGAACTTAAGCAAAAACCCGAATTTAAAATTTTTGCAACAAGCCGCCAAACAGGAGTCATGGATGAAAAAATCCATGAATTTTATCTTGATATTTCAAATGAAATGGATTTTTTGCATCTAAAAGAAAAGATTAATAATATTAAATTTGACACAATAATTAATTTTGCGGGAATTGCGATAGCCGGGGCTGTCGAAGAGTTAAGCGAATTGGAGTTGAAAAAGCAATTAGATATTAATTTGTTTGGCTTGCTTAGGATTATAAAATATTTTTGTTCAAACTTAAAAGAAAATGGGAAACTGATAAACGTAAGCTCTATGGCAAGTTATGGGATATTTCCTTTTTTAAGTCCATATTCCATTTCGAAACAAAGTGCTGATATTTTGTTGAATTTATATTCTGTTGAAAGTAATATAAAAGTAGTATCAATAAGGCCAGGGGCTGTTGCTACAAAGTTTTGGGAAAATTCAATAAAGATAAATGAAGAGAGTTTAAATAAATCAAATCAAAAATTTGATGAAGCAAAGAAATTCCTTGTTGATAATGCTAATAAAAATTCTCTTAAAGCAACTAATCCAATTTATGTTGCAAAAAAGATTGCTCGTATTATTGAACTCAAAAATCCAAAACCAATATATAATATAGGTTTTGATGCAAAAGTAGCAAAATTAAGCAGATTTTTACCGCAAAACGTCGTAAATTTTATTATAAAAAGTGTTCTTAAATCAAGAATTAAAAGAAATAAATAATGGCAAACAATAGGCAAAAAATTTTTTTCATATATCCACCTTCTCCTATTATGAATAGGGAAGACAGATGTCAGCAGCCAACGGGGGATTTTTTAATAATTCCTCCCTTGCCTCCTGTTGATATGATGAGTTTGTCTGCTATAGCCAAGAAATATGGTTATGAAACAAAATTTAAAGACTACAGTTTGAAAAATGAAAATTTATATGATTTTTTAAGGGATATTAGGGTATTTAAGCCTGATTTTTTGGTTGTTAATGTTGCTTCTACATTTTTAGAACAAGATTTATCTATTTTAACCCAAGCAAGAGATTTATTGGAAGATACTGTTGTTATTGTTAAGGGGGCAATTTTTAATTTTAATTCATACTCAATTATGCAAACTTATCCTGAGATAGATATTGCTCTAAGGGGTGAAATCGAACCTGCTTTTGAAGAAATTATTCAATATCATGATTTTAAAAATATAAAAGGTATCACATATCAAATTAATAATAAAATAACTTCTACACCTGATAGAGAATTATCCAAAAATCTGGATTACCTGCCTTTTTTAGATAGAGATTTAATTGACAATAACATATATATTAGACCTGATACAAAAAAACCTCAAACTATAATAAGAGTATCAAAGGGTTGTCCTAATCATTGTTTTTTCTGCCTTGCAACACCTTTAAACGGGAAAAGAGTCAGATATAGAAGTGTTGATTTGATTATTGATGAAATTAAAGAGTGTATTGAAAAATATAATATAAAAGATTTTATATTTTGGTCTGATATATTTAATCAAGATAATCTTTGGGTACAAAGATTATGCAGAATGATTATTGAAAATAATCTAAAAATTAATTTTAGTGCAAATACAAGGGTAGATACACTAAATGAACAAACACTTGCATTATTGAAAAAAGCAGGCTGCAATTTGTTGTCTATGGGTATTGAAAGCGGGTCTCAAGAGCTTCTTGACAAAATGGGTAAAAAGATTACCGTCGAACAGATTAAAAATGCTGTTGCGCTTGTAAAAAAATTTAAAATTCAAATTTACGCATATTATGTTTTGGGCTTACCATGGGAAACAAAAGAAACAATCAATGAAACATATAAACTGGCCAAAGAATTAAATACCGAATTTGCAAGTTTTTATACTGCAACTGCTCTGCAAGGCACAAAGTTTTATGATTATGCATTGAAAAATCGCCTTGGAGAAATTAATTTTGAAAAACCGTATTATTTTCCAAGTGTAAAATCATATGCTTTGAGTGCTGATGAAATATATGAATATAATAAAAAATTTAATAAGGAATATTATTTAAGACCAAAATATATTTTAAAAATGGCATGTTCTATTAATTCTATTACAAAATTTAAGTCATATTATGATACTTTTGTTAAATTGGTTAGAAAATATTAATCTAATATAATTAGTGTTACACCCATTATAATTAAACCAAGAACAACCCCGCTGATTGAATAATGCCCTGTGTCATAATCTTTAGACAAAGGAAGCAGTGTGTCAATTGAAATATAGGTCATTATTCCTGATACAAGTGCAAATAGTGTACCTATGCATAAATTAGGAAATAGAGATTTAATTACAACAAAACCAACAACGCCGCCAACAGGTTCTGCCATACCTGATAAAAATGAATACCAAAAAGCTTTTCTTTTTGAATGCGTTGCTTGATAAACAGGGATTGATATTGCCATACCTTCAGGAATGTTGTGTATAGCAATTGCAAAAATTATTCCAAGTCCTAACATTACATCCTGTGCGGTAATAAAAAATGTAGCTAATCCTTCAGGGAGATTGTGAACAGCAACAACAATTGCGGTTAAAATCCCTGCTTTCCTTATTTTCCCAATAGAAATTATTGCATTTTCATCTTCAGCGCAATCAGTACTATCTATATTTTTTTCATTAGCACCAATTTGCTTTGTAAACATTTGTCCCTGGATATGATCGGGAATAAAATAATCTATTAAAACAGCAAGCAATATCCCTAATGCAAAAAATATAATTGCAAGCCAAACAAAATTTTCCCCCATTTGAGTTTTAAGCATTTCAATTGATTTAGGGTATAAATCAACCAAGGATATAAATAGCATAACGCCTGCAGAAAGTCCTAAGCCGAAGGATAGGAATTTTAGTGAGTTTTCTTTTATGAAAAAAGTAACAAAACCTCCTATGACGGTTGAAAGGCCTGCAAGAGTAGATAGTAATAATGCTGTTAGGTATGATTTATTCATAGCTTAATTATATTCTTTTATAAAATTAAATCAAATAAAAAGTGTAATTATTTGATTTTAAATTGACCCTTATTTATTCAGTTAGTAAAATAAAATTAAGAAAAGAATTAGTTATGGAGCGGCTATGAAAAAAATATTAGTTTATACATTTGTTTTGTTTATGACTTTGCAAGCAACTTACGCTATGGATACGGTTTTTGACTCTATGGATAAAGCAACAGAAGTAAAGCTTCAACCCGCAGTTAACACAACAAAAACATCTACAACAACTAATGTTAATTCTACATATAGAGCAACGACACTAAAAGAACAAAAATTTAATAATGCTTTGGTTAATCTTGATGATGCACAAGTTGAGCTAAGACAAGAACTTGCAGTTGTTACTTCTAAATATAATGAAGCATTAAATGAGAAAAAACGAGTAACTGCAAATTGTAAAGCATTAAAAAAAGAAATTAAAGCTATAAACAAAAAGATGAAAAATGTTGATAAATCTAAAAAAATGATAAATAAAAACCTAGAAACTGCACAATAGTCATTCAATTATTTAGATGATGACATTATAGTGTGCTTTTTGGAAAATAATCAGTATATTGAATTTTAAAACTTTGGGGAAACAAGAGCTAAAAAATGAGTCAGACCACAGACATTGATTCATATAAAAAAATAAATAGACTTTCTGACGAGGAATTAACTCAATTATGGCAGCTATATCTTGATAATAGAGAATCAAGAGAGTATAGAGATAAATTAATTGTTCAATATATTTATCTTGCTAAGTATGTTGTAGGAAGAATTAAAGTTAATTTGCCTCCAAGTTTTTCTTTTGAAGATGTTGTTTCTTTTGGTATTGAAGGTTTGATTGATGCTATTGAAAAATATCATCCAAATAAAGGTGCAAAATTTGAGTCGTATGCTCTTATGAGAATAAGAGGCTCGATTATTGACAAAATCAGATCTTCTGATTGGCTCCCTCGAACTTTAAGAAGAAAAATTAAAGAGGTTAAAATTGCAACCGAAAGACTAAAACAACAAATTGGCAGAGCACCTACAACAAAAGAAATTGCCGATGTTATGGGCTTAAATGAAGAAAAAGTCATTGAAATAATGTCTAGCGATGTTAGTGTCAACTCAATTTATGACAAAAAAGGCTCTGGTGAAGATAGTGGTGAAATTATTGACACTATTGAGGATGAAAATTCATCGCGTCCTGAAGATGAGATTGAAAAAACCGATGCAAAGAAGGAATTGGAATTGGCATTAAAAAAACTTCCTGAAAGAGAAAGAACTCTTTTAGTATTCTATTATCATGAAAATATGACATTAAAGGAAATTGGCGAAGCTATTAATGTTTCAGAATCAAGAGTTTGTCAGCTTCATGCTCAAGCCATTATGAAATTGAGAAATATATTGTCAGTAAATAGAACTGAAAGATTGAACAGAAGTATTATTTAAAATTTCTTTTATTATATTCTTTTATGCTAAAATAATTCCTGTAAGTATTTAAATTAAGGAGTTAAATATGGCAAGAAGACCTATTATTGCAGGCAACTGGAAAATGAATAACAATAAAGCTGCTGCAAAAGAATTAATGGAAGGTATTGTTGAAGGCGTTAAATCGCTAGATGCAAATTTAATGCCTGAAGTTATAGTTGCACCAACTTTTACTGCTTTGTGGCAAGTTCAAGATTGTATTAAAAATGAGCCAAAGATTGCTCTAAGTGCTCAAAATGTTAATCCAAACGAATCCGGCGCTTATACAGGTGAAGTTTCATTGGATATGTTGGCTGATTTTGATGTTAAGTTTGTTATTATCGGGCACTCTGAAAGAAGACAAATGTTCAATGAATCTGATGAATTTATTAATCAAAAAGCAAAAGCTATTTTAGCTAAAGGTTTAATTCCTATTATTTGCTGTGGTGAAACTTTAGAACAAAGAGAACAAGGTGTTACTGATGCTCATTTGGCTTCTCAAATTACAAAAGCATTTGAAGGTATAACAGCATCTGATGCTGCTAAATCAGTTATTGCTTATGAGCCAATCTGGGCAATTGGAACCGGTAAATCATGTGATGCAATTGAAGCTAATAGAACCATTGGCGAAATAAGAAAAGTAATTGCAAAATTATATTCAGCTGATGTTGCTGATAAAATCAGAATTTTATATGGCGGATCAGTTAAACCATCAACAATCGTTGAACAAATGGCTCAAAGCGAAATTGATGGCGGCTTGATTGGTGGTGCTTCGCTTAAAGCTGATAGCTTCATTGAATTAATTAAAGGTGCTATGCCTCAATAATTGTTTGATTATAAAAAAACACTCTCTTTTTAAAAGGGGGTGTTTTTTTTATTCGTAAAAATTGAAATCTTTGGGGAGTTTATTTTCTATTTTTAGTGCAAATTGGGAAAAACTAATGTTAAAGGCATTTGCTAATTTCCAAAGAGTTGTTATTTTTGCGTCGGTTGATCCATGTTCAAGTCTGGATAATAATCCGTTTCCTATATCATATTCAAAAGAAAATTTATTTATCCCCTTTTTTAGCTTTGTACGTTCTTCTAAAACAATTTCGCCAATTGCCTTTAAGAGTATTTTTTTCTTTTGATTAATTAATTTAATATCATCATCCATATATAACTATTTTAATATTTATTGATTAAAAGGTATTGACTACAATCAATAGCATGTTGTAACATGTTCTAAAAATTAACATTACTTAAATAGGTAAAATTTTATGATAATCAAAACACAACCCAAGAGAGCATTCTCTTTAATTGAGCTGCTTATTTCTCTTATTGTAATTTCTTGTATAACTGCTGCTTTTACACCATTAATCACAAAGAAATTTTCATCTGGTGTATTTGGTTTTGGTAGCAGCGGGGGTGAAAGTTCTGGACCTGTTAGTACAAAATGTGATGATAAATTCACAGCTGAATGTTTATTGTGTAATGATAAAGCATGTTTAAGCTGTTCTAAAATTTGTCCTGATGATTTATGTCAGGATGTTGATAATTGTGTTTGTAAAGAATGTCCAACAACTGAATTTCCAAATTGCGCTAAATTTACAAGTACCGGTTGCTTACAGTGTAAAAATGGCTATAGTTTAGCTGATGGTAAATGTGCAGTGTGTCCCGATGGCAGATATTCTGATAATGGCAAAGAATGTAAATATTGCGAAGCAGGTTTTTGGCCTAGTGAGGATAAGGGTTCTTGCGAGCCTTGTCCTAGCGGATATATTTGTAATGATGGAGTTCAAATACAATGTAGCGGCAATACAGCACCAATTATTGAAGAAGATATTTTAGGCAATAAGACTCATGTGTGTGCACCATGTCCAGAAGGTTCATATTGTGTGGATGGAGTAGCTACTGAATGTTCTAAAAAATGGAAAAATTGTACAAAGTGTAGTGAAACAGAATGTTTAGCTTGTTCAGATGAAACAATATTATCTAATGGAAAATGTGTAGAAGGCATGGATGATATTTTAGAGATAGATGGATTATATGCGACTAAATTTAATATGGGTGATAAAGCCACCCTTCCTATTCCAACAAGTGTGACCATGTTAGCTACTGGAACTTCAACAGATAGTTGCGAATCAGGTAAATGCTGCTGGAAGGGAACTACAGCAGGAAGCTGTGACGCAAATAACGGCGGATATTCTGGATGTACAAGAACAGTTTGCAATTGGGCTGCAGCAAAAGAAATATGCGCACGTTTTAATTTAAATGGAGAAAATTGGAGATTGCCTACAAGAACTGAAATGAGTGGATGGAACGCCCATTCGTTAGGTATCGGAACAAATGGATTGCAGCTTTGTAGTCATACTTCATCATCAAATAGTAACTATGCAAAATGCTATAATAATACAAAATGTTTTGGAGCTTTTTATAAATATTGTTATGCAAATCAAATATGGACTAATGAAATAGCATTTGAATCAAATATGTCAATATATACATATTATTTAGATGGCATAAATTGGAACCAATGGTCGCTAAATGCAGGCGAAAGTGGATCAGTTAGATGCGTAGCAACAATGTCGGATTGTCCAAAAGGTCAATACAAAAACGGATCAAGTTGTGTAAATTGCGCATCGAAATTTAAACATTGTGGAGTATGTAGCTCATCAAAATGTAGTGCGTGCGAATCAGGGTACAATCTACATCCATACAATAATAAATGCTATAAAATAATTGAAGATGCAGTTCCTGTCGATAATTTATATGTAACGAAATTTAATATGGGCGATAAAAGTTTGCCTATTCCAGCAAGTGTAACAGTTATAAATACCACAACAGGAACTAATTGCACAACAGAAAAGTGTTGTTGGCAGGGAAAAACTGCTGACCCACACAATTGTGATACTAAGAATTCATTCAATAATAGTAACTATTCTGGTTGTACAAGAACTGTTTGCAACTGGTATGCCGCAAATGAAATTTGCGCTAAATACACAGCTGGAGGTAAAACATGGAGATTACCTAAAAAAACCGAGGTTGCAAATTGGCTAAATTATGACAATACGCTTGGTGCATCAAGCTTGCAAATTTGTGATGGATATGATGAGTCTAATTCAACCTACTGTCGTAATGGCGACACTTGTAAAGGTGCCACCGAAGATATAAATGGCTATTCCTGTTATCCGTATTGTATATGGTTGCAAAGTGTTAGTACAAATAGTGCAAATTATGCGTTACTAGACAGTTCGTATAATGTAACAATATGGCGTTATGATGGTAATCGAGGAAAAAAACATGCACAATCGGTGCGATGTGTGACAGAAATTGATTATGATTAGGTTTATTTTTGTATGTAAATATCTTAGCTCTACTTGGCTAAAGTTACGTCGTAGTCTTGGCGTTATAACTCCCCAAGGGTGTTTCCAATCTCTAAAGCTCACAAGTTCGCTAAGGGATTGTGGGCATCGGCTATCAACTGCTCTATCGTCGAGGCTCAACGCCTCAACGATTATCGCACTGGCTCACGCATTCAGGTTTTGTTATTTTTTGTGTTTAATAGGGGGCTTTTGCCTCCTTTTTTTTAAAAAAAATATCAATAAGAATTAATCAAAAAGTCCCATCTGAGAAGTATTTTGTTTAATTCCTAAATGTTTATATGCTAATTTTGTAACTTTTCTTCCTCTTGGCGTCCTTGAAATTAATCCTTTTTGAATTAAATATGGTTCATAAACATCTTCGATTGTTCTAATATCTTCACCTAGCGCAACAGCCAAAGTTTCAATTCCTACAGGGCCGCCATCAAAAGAGTTTATTATTA
>CALURR010000116.1 GCA_944323195.1 Candidatus Gastranaerophilales bacterium | reverse complement strand
AGTTAAAAATTAAACAAAAATGAGGTAAATATAAAAAATGACTACATTAGAACTCGAAAACTCAAAAAAGAAAAAACACGTAGAGTTTATTAATAAAGTTATGAATAAAAAAGCTCTTAACCAGCTTCTTTCTCAAGTTTATCTTGAGTGGGGCGGTGCTAAAACTGCTGAGCTTGCAAATAACTTAAAAAACCTTGGTTATAAATATGCTACAAAATCTGGTACAACAATATCAATCCATGACTTAGATGTACCTGAAGCGAAAAAAGAACTTCTTCAAGAAGCTCAAGATGAAATTGCTCGTTCAACAAAGAGATATTTAAAAGGTGAAATCACAGAAGTTGAAACATATACAAAAGTTATCGACACATGGAGTGAAACAACTGCAAAATTAACAGAAAAAGTAGTTGAAAACTTCAATAGATTAAACCCTGTATATATGATGGCATTCTCAGGTGCGAGAGGTAACTTATCTCAAGTATCTCAATTAGTTGGTATGCGTGGTTTGATGGCAGATGCACAAGGTCAAATCATCGACTTACCTATTAAATCAAACTTTAAAGAAGGTTTGTCTTGCACAGAATACGTTATTTCGTCATACGGTGCAAGAAAAGGTCTTGTTGATACAGCGCTAAAAACTGCTGACTCTGGTTATTTGACAAGACGTCTTGTTGACGTAGCTCAAGATGTAATAATTAGAGAAGAAGATTGCCATACTGAGAAATTTATTAATCTAACAGCTATCACTGATGGTGAAGATGTTATTGTTCCATTAGAAGATAGATTATTAGGCAGAACTGTTGCTCAAGACATAGTTGATAAAGATGGTAATGTATTAGTTACTAAAAATACAACAGTGGATAGAGATGACCTTGAAAAAATTAAAACCGTTGGTTTAAAAGAAGTAAAGGTTCGCTCAACACTTACTTGTGAGCTTGAATACGGAATTTGCCAAAAATGTTATGGCTGGTCTATGACAACCCAAAAATTGGTTGATATCGGTGAAGCAATTGGTATTATTGCTGCTCAATCAATTGGTGAACCTGGTACACAATTAACAATGAGAACATTCCACACAGGTGGTGTATTCAAGGGTTCAGGTGTTACTCGTCAAGCTAAAGCTACAATTGATGGTGTAGTTAACACTGATGTTAGAACACGTGAACAAAGAACTCGTCACGGGGATATTGTTCAAATTGCAATAAAAGAAGCTGATGTAGAAATTAAAGGAAAATCTGAAAGCGAAAAAGTCCACGTTCCTATGGGTGCAAAAGTTTTGGTTAAAAAAGGCGACGCTATAAAAGCAGGTGACGCCATTGCAGAATTTGAGCCAGCTTCAAAGGGTGATGGTTCTCGTTTAACTGAAAAAGCCTTAAAAGATATCACTTCTGATATATCAGGTGAAGTTGTATTCCAGGATTTTGTTGCCGATGAAAGAAAAGACAGACAAGGTAACATTTCAAGAATTGCAAATAAACAAGGTATTGTTTGGGTTCTTGGCGGTGATGTTTATGCCCTTCCATCAGGTTCAAAAGTTTTAGTTAAAGATGGTCAAAAAATTAAAAAAGGCGAAAAATTAGCTGAAACTCTAATTATTTCTGAACATGGCGGCGAAGTAAGAGTTGGCGATAGTCTTGAAATTGAAGAAGTAAATTTTGAAGGTAAAAAAATCAAAAAAATTGTTTCAGGTAAAGAATTAACTATTGTTATTGCTTCAATTCAAGCTACAAATGCAATTTTTGAACAAACCAAAAAAGAACAAATTTGGACAGTTCCTGAAACAAATGAAAAATATATTGTTAAATCTCCCGTTGATACAACTGTTGAAAACGGCATGATTATAGCTGAACTTATTGATGATACTTATAAAGTAGAATCTTCAGGTGAAATCAGATATAATGGTCTTGAAGTTGATGAAAACCAAGTTGTTATAACTCCGGGTCAATTGGTATTTATCCCTGAGGAAATACATCAAATTTCAAAAGATTCATCATTAAAGCTTGTTGAATCTGGTACCTATGTTGAAGCAGGTACTGAAGTTGTAAAAGATATTTACACACATATTGCCGGTATCGTTGAAATTAAAGAATTTAATGATATTATCCATGAAATTGTTGTTCGCCCCGGTGAATTACATACTCTTGATTCAATTAATGATTTAAAAGTTGGTGAAGGTGAAGTTGTAAAAGCCGGTACTATTGTTGCAGGTAAAATCAAAGCTAAAGTTGATTCAATTGTAACGCTTGTTGAAAATGAATCTGACTTAATGGGAATTGATGATTTAGATGAAGAGTTATCTGATGAAACTCTAGAAGAAGATAACTTGGAAGGTAAATCAGTCCAAATTTTAATTCGTCCTATTCAAGCTTTTGACATTGAACAAAAAGACGTATCAATAAAATTCGATGCAACAGATGATGCAATAGAACTTGTTCCAATTACTCAAGTACAATTTAAAGATGGTGCCAGAGTAAGAAATCTTGATGGTGCTGTTTTAACAAGAACATCGTTAGTTTTATCAATGTCAGGTTATATTTCACACCTAAAAGGTATGGTTGAACTAGATAAAAAAGGTGACCTAAAAATTGTTGTATTAGAAACGTTAATTGTAAGACGTGAACAAGAAGATTCATCTCGCGGACTTTCTTCAACTCAAACAGAATTATTAGTTGAAAATGGTCAAGTGATAGATCCTAAGACTCCTGTTACAAAAACACAAGTTCTTGCAGTTAATGATTCAATCGCTTCAATCAATTCTAAAGATTCAGAATTAAGAAGATTACTGCTTGTTTCTGAAAATTATGAAGAACATATTGCACTAACTTCAAAAGCAATTGTAAAAGAAGGTGATTATGTAACAATTGATCAAAAAATATCTGAAAATGATACAACTCCATACTCAGGTAAAGTTGTAAAAGCTGATTCTAAAGAGGTGATTGTTAGAGTTGGTCGTCCTCACTTAATATCTCCTGGGGCATTGCTGCAAGTTGACAATTCTGCTCTAATCTTAAGAGGCGATTTACTTGCAACGTTGGTATTTGAAAGACAAAAAACAGGTGATATCGTTCAAGGTCTTCCTCGTGTTGAAGAATTGTTAGAAGCAAGAAAACCCAAAGATTCTGCTATTGCAGCTGAAGAAGACGGTGTTGCAGTAATTGAATATGAAGACGATATTCCAAGATTGTTTATTGAAAATGAAAACGGTAGAACAGAAATTAAATATCCAATCGAAGCTACTGTTATTGTTAACGATAAACAAGTTATTAAAAAAGGCGATGCTTTAACATCAGGACCTATGAATCCGCATGACGTTATCAGATTAAGAGGTGCAAATGCAGCTCAACAATATCTTGTTGATGAAGTACAAAGAGTATATCGTTCACAAGGTGTTGAAATTTCTGATAAACACGTTGAAGTTATTGTTCGTCAAATGATTAAGAAAGTAAAAGTAATTGATTCCGGTACAACTAAGTTACTTCCGGGTGAATTGGTTGAACTTAAAGTTATTGAAGCTCAAAATGCTGAAGCAAGAGCAAATAACGGTCAAGAAGCTACTTATGAAGCATTATTGCTTGGTATTACAAAAGCTTCATTAAATACAGAATCATTTATTTCTGCTGCTTCATTCCAAGAAACAACAAGAATATTAACAGAAGCTGCTGTTGAAGGTAAAAAAGACTTATTAAGAGGTCTTAAAGAAAACGTTATCATTGGTAGGTTAATTCCTGCAGGTACAGGTTTCTACCATCAAATCAATGCTTCAGAAGAAAAAGAAAAAGAAGCAATGAAAAGAGCAGCTCAAAAACATCAAGCAAGAAAACCATCTGCAATTTTAGAAGAAATTGAAGGTATGTTTGGTGTTGTTGATTCTGATATGCAATTCTAATTTTGTATATAAATTAATAAAAGCCTCTTGATAATCAAGAGGCTTTTTTGTTTTGTTTAATATATAATTAAACCATGATTGTAAATTTTAATGATTTAGAAAAAATAAAAAATTCTAATAATCCTTTTAGTGAATATATTAAATTTAAAGAACAAAATCCCGATTGCATAATATTATTTCAA
>CALURR010000115.1 GCA_944323195.1 Candidatus Gastranaerophilales bacterium | reverse complement strand
ATTTCTTTTGGCTTTAATAATGAGCCTATTGAATATTTACAAAATTCTCACTTATATCCAAATGGTGTTCAATTGTGCTCGGATCGATATGATAAAATAAGCAATGGCTGGTTTCGGTATAAATATTAGTTAGTTGCCTATATATCCATTGAGGCTGTTCTTAAGCCTTCTATCAAGCGTTATATAGGTTATACCATATTTTTTAAATTCATATATAAATAAATCTTTGAATTTGATAAATTTGTTAAAATCCTCATTTGGAATTTCTATTCTTGCAATATTATCATGAAGCCTTATTCTGTTGTTTAGAAATCCTTTTGATTTTAAGAAATTTTCAAGTTTTTCAATTATTGCTATTTGATTACAATCCAGATTTGCGCCATAGGGAAATCTTGTTGCAAGACAAGGGCTGGATGGTTTTGGGAGTATTTTTTATTGATATTTTCAAGATAATTTCTGATTTCTTTTTTTGTAATTTTAAAATTTTTAAATGGAGATATAATTTTAAATTCTTCCAGCGCCTTTAGTCCCGGGCGATATGTGTTTATATCATCATAATTTGTGCCATCTATGATATATTTAAAATTATTTTCATTTGCAAAATTTGTAATTTTTTCAAACATAATTTTTTTGCAGTGATAGCATCTGTCTTTGGGGTTGTTTTTGATATTGTTTGAGTTTAAGGGATTATATTTTATAACTTTATGATTAATTTTATTTTTTTTACAAAAATCCTATGTAAAATTAATTTCATCTTTTGTTTGAAAACAAGATGATAGTGTCAGTGCAATAATGTTTAAATCTTTGCACAGATACAATAATGCTAAACTGTCTACTCCTCCTGAAAAAGCAAGGCAAATACCTTGATTATCAAGTTCTTTTAAATAATTTTTTAATTTATAAAATTTATTTTGCATTTATGACCTTTGTTTTGTTTGATAAAATTAGACAAATTACATACATTGCAACACTTAATACAATAATTGAAAGTATATTTAATATGGTTGGATTAATTGTAGAGATTTTACCTTGTAATGTTATAAATAAACTATAAATTAAATTGTTTGTGCTATTTATTGTTTCTTGCGGTATTTTAAAAGTGACCATTCCAGTCCATCAGGTTTTACTGAGGCATATTTGTATATTATGGTTGATAAAATTATTGAAGTTGTTGCAAAAAAGTAAGAAAGATTTTTAATTTTATTACACCCTGAAAATAATGTTGCTCTCCCGATTGCTAATGCTGAATTTATAATAAAATCTCTGCGCTTTATTATTTTTCCTCCTTTATATTGATATTTTACCTCCTGGCTTGGGTATTGTATCAAGATATGCTTTTATTATTTTTCATTTTTTAGATATTCTTCATCCGTCACCTTTTCAAGCCAAGTTGTTTGGTTATTTGGGAGATTGGTTTCAATTGAAATGTGGGCAAATTCACTTTTTGGGGATGCACCATGCCAATGAACTACATTTGGAGGGATTTTTACAATATCGCCTGCTTTTAATATTCTTTTTTCTTGTCCTTTTTCTTGGTATCTACCCTCTCCTGCTGTTACAAGAAGAATTTGACCGCCTGAGTGTTTGTGCCAGTTTGTTCTTGCGTTTTTTTCAAAAGTTACATTGCCTATTGACGAGTTCCAGATAGTGTCGTTTTTAGATAGCATATTTAAATAGGTTGTACCGCTAAAAAATTCATTGTATGGGTTTAGTTCACCTTTATTAAAAGGTTGAGTTAGTTCCTTTGGCATAATAATATTTCCTTTCAAAATAGCTATTAAACTGATAATTAAGAGTATTTGCTTTTTCATAAAATTCTCACAATTTGCTATTTGAATTTTATTACTTGATAGCTGCTATCAGTCAAGAAAATATTTATCCTGCATTTCTGATTAATCCGACAATTTGTCCAATTATATTTAATTTTTCAGAATTAATAGCGTCAATAAAGCGTATAGGATAAATTTCATTGTCTGATTTAACAACAATTTGGTCTATATTTTTTACCAGTCTTTTGATGAAAATTTCATTATTATAGTTGAAGATATATACTCTATTATCCCTTATTTGTTCTCCTGAATAATATTCTATTATTAGCATGTCGTTGTCTTTGATGTATGGGCTCATAGTGTCCCCTATAGCACTTAGTGCAAAATATTTTTTAAATTGTGAAAAACCATCAAAACAGTCTAATGGGATTTCTATTTTGTTGTCTGAGAGTGATTTTTTTAGTTCCAGATAGTTTGAATAATATGTTAAACTTATACAATTTGTGTTTTTAAGAAAATTTACATTGTAATATGTTTCGATTTTGCTTGCTTCATCATCTTTTAAATAACCGTCGTTTGACAGTCTGTTTGATAGTGCATTTGCTGAAACTTTGATTATTTTAGAAATTTCCGCATGTGTTGGTTTTATTCCTGTTGTTTCTTTAATTACTTCTAAGCATTTTTTGTATTTTAACTTCATAATTTTACCATTCTGTTATTTTTCTATTAATCATAGAAAAATCTATTGACTTTCCCAAAATTAGATAGTATATTTATGTTAGAGACACAAAAAATATTCATAAATTGTATAGTTTAAGAAGGCCGATATTTTGTCTAAAGAATAGCTATTAAAGACAATATATTCGACTTTTAGTTTTATTATACAAAGAGATAGGCACTTGTGCAATAGAAATTGACAGTGTTATTTTGTTATGCATTTAGGAGGATACTTGAAAAGAGGATTTTCTTTAGTAGAAGTATTGTTTGCTTTAGTTGTTATTTCTTGCATTGTGGCAGCGTTTACTCCTTTATTGACTAAAAAATTTTCATCTAATGTTTTAAATAACATGGAAATTACTACAGATTGCACTGATAAGTTTGGCGAAAATTGTACATTGTGTACTAGTACTTATTGTATTGATTGCACTTCTTTATCTTGCCCTGATGGTGAATATAGAGATAGTAAATCTTGTACTTGTAAAAAATGCTCTGATACTTATGGGCCTGATTGTACAAAATGTAATGATAAAAAATGTTTAACATGTCCTGATGGACAATATTTGGATGATAAAAATAAGTGTATTGATTGCTCTGCTAAATTTTCAAATTGCGCAAAATGTACTATGAATGAGTGCACTGCTTGTGATGACGGATATGCTTTAACTGATCCTGTTTCAAATACTCCGTGTTCTAAATTTGATTGCTCAGGTCCTGATTTTATTCAAATTGGTGAATTGTGTATAACAAAGAAAAACATGGGCGATGGGGATAGCTTAATTATACCTAGTGGGGTTAATGTGGTTAATGCGGGTAATAAATGCGATGCTAATGTAACCGATAAATGTTGCTGGAAAGGAAATACATCAGGCACTGATTGCGATAATGAAAATGGTGGAGCTTATTCGGGTTGTAATAGAACTGTTTGCGACTGGCGTGCAGCAGATTATATTTGCAATAATTTTACTGCTGGTGGTTATACTTGGCGATTGCCTACTGTTAGTGAATTGATGAATTGGGCGACATTATCAAAAGGAAAAGGTATTATAGGATTGCAATTATGTGATAATTACTCAGGCTATTCTTCTGCTAGATGTTCCAATTTATTTAATTGCCCTGGTGCAAGTAATAGCTGGTGTTATCCATGTTATGTTTGGAGTAGTTCAATAAGCCCAACAACATACTTTTATTATTTTTATTTGCATGGAGGTAGCTGGTATCAAGATAATATGTACTTTACAATTCCTTTTTCCACTCGCTGTGTAGCTCAAATGCCTCAAAGTTGTGCTGATAAGTTTAACGAAGGTTGTACGATTTGCGAAGGCTCTCAATGTCTTGAATGTTCATCAGGTTACATCTTAAAAGATGGAAAATGCGAGCTTGATTGTTCTAAATTTGGTTCAAATTGTTCTAGTTGTACTACTTCAAAATGCACAGCTTGTGCTGATGGGTATAAATTAAGCTCTAATCCAAGCGGCAATCCTGCTTGTGTTAGTGATTTTTCTTGTGATGGCGATGATTTTATACAGATTGGGTCTTTGTGTATTACAAAGAAAAACATGGGTGATGGAGATAAATTGGCTATCCCTAGCGGAGTTAAGGTAGTTAATACAAGTCAAACGTGCAATCCAAGTGGCTCAAATAAATGCTGTTGGAAAGGTAAAACAGCAAGTTCTTGTAATAATGATAATGGCGGAGGGTATAGCGGTTGTACAAGAACTGTTTGTGATTGGTATGCTGCAGACTACATCTGCAAAAACTTTAAAGCAGGAGGCTATACTTGGAGATTGGTAACTACAAGCGAAATGTCTAATTGGGCAAATAACTCTAAAGGTAAAGGCGTTAACGGACTTCAACTTTGCGACAACCTTTCAGGTTACTCTTCAGCTCGGTGTGACGGTACGAGTAGTTGCCCAGGGTCGAGCGAAAATTGGTGCTACCCGAACCACGTGTGGAGTGGTACTGTTAATGGTTCTTCCTTTGCTTACGGTTACGACTTGGGTAGTGGTGGTTGGTATCAGAATAACTACTACGCTCGCACGCTCGCCTTTTCGGTGCGCTGTGTTGCTCAAATGCCTCAATCCTGTTCTGATAAATATGGTGCAGGGTGTGCAACTTGTACTGATTCAAAATGTTTGTCATGTGAAAGCGGGTATGATCTTTCATCTAATGCTTCATCGTCAAATGCTTGTGAAAAGCAATTTTCTTGTTCAGGTACTGATTTTATGCAAATTGGAAGTCTATGTGTAACAAGAAGAAATATGGGTGATAGTACAACGCTTACAATTCCAAGTGGGGTTAATGTAGTTAATACTGGTCAAACTTGCAATCCAAGTAGTTCAAATAAATGTTGTTGGAAAGGTACAACTGCAAGTTCTTGTAATAATGATAATGGCGGCGGTTATAGCGGTTGTAAAAGAACGGTTTGTGATTGGTATGCTGCTGATTATATTTGTAAGAATTTTAAAGCAGGAGGCTATACTTGGCGCTTAGCGACAACATCTGAAATGTCTAATTGGGCAAATAACTCTAAAGGTAAAGGCGTTAACGGACTACAACTTTGCAACAGCTATTCAGGTTACTCTTCAGCTCAGTGTTACGATACGCGTAGTTGCCCAGGGTCGAGCGGTTATTGCTACCCGTACTACGTGTGGAGTGGTACTGCTAATGGTTCTTCCTATGCTTACTATTACTACTTGACTAGAGGTGATTGGCGTCAGAGTTACAACGGTCGCACGAACCCCCAGTCGGTGCGCTGTGTCACAAAACTGTAAACAATTTTACTATTTTTTACGTTTTGATATTAT
>CALURR010000114.1 GCA_944323195.1 Candidatus Gastranaerophilales bacterium | reverse complement strand
AACTAAATCTCGAACATTACTTTCAATTGTTTCAGGTAATTGACAGAATAATGAAGATTGTTTTAAACAAGCTGACAGATATTTTTCAACAGTCAACCCTTCTTTTTCAAATTTCTTAACTAAATCTTTAACTTTTTTTTCGGTATCCTTAGGTAGTTGAATAAATAAATATGGTTGAGCCAAACAAGCCTTTAAATATTGTTCATAGGTTAAACCTTCATCTTTAAATATTTCAACGGTATCTAGAATATTTTGTTTAATTTCATCAGGTAAACTGTTATTTTTAATTTGTATTTTATAAATTGCTCTTTTAAAAACATAAAACATGGTTGTTAGAGTTACTTGATAATTATTTGCTATAGCTTTAAAGGTTTCTTTTTCTTCATCATTAAATCTTCTTACTAAAACATCTTTTTCTTTATTACCAAGTTCAACTCCCTCAAGAGCCAATGAAGCAAGTTTTTTAAATTTTTCTTTTGTTTCATCATCAGGATTTGATAGATAACTTATTTTATGTTCTTTATCATCAACTATTGTATCAATAAGGGTTTTATTGCCATCTAAAATAGGGGTTTCAAGACTTACTGTTTTGAAATCTGATACATAGTCATCTTTTTTAGGTTTTATTTTTTCATAAATTTCATTAATTTTATCTAATAATTCTTTTTTTGATAATTTATCATCAGAAAAATCTTGAAATAATAAAAGTATTTCTACAATAGCATTTTGAATAACATCATCAATGATATTTGCATTTATATTTTTTTCTTGAGCTTTTTTTCTTAGTTGAGATGAAATATATTCAAAAAGTTCATTTTCATCACCTTTATCTAATAATTTTTCAACTTCGGATGAAAAAGAAGACTTTTGTTTAGCACCAAAACTAATCAAGCTTTTATTTATGAGTGCGCTGTAGCTATCAGACAACTGAAAATTTTGATTTTTATTATTTTCTAATTTGTTTGATTTATTAATTTTAAATGAATAATTATTATTTTTAAAAATTGGGAAAAAAGTTACTTTCATATTTATATAAAACATCTGAAAAATATTTTTATTAATTCCAGTCAATTAATTTTAATTTTTTACTTTATAAATATACAAGTATAGGTTAATTTATGCGCATATTAAATACTCATAATAATATTATAAATACTAACGAAATACACTTAAAAGCTATCTCTTTCGGACAATTAACTAATTCCAACTGTGATAGCTTTGAAAAATCAAACAACTCAGAAAAAAAACATAAAAGCTTTATTAGAAAATTTTTTGAAAAATTAAAAAGCGCAATTGGAATTTCAACAAAAGAAACTAATAATAAAAGTTTTAATGAATTAAGCAATATTCCGGATAATAATGGCGATAAATTATTTACTAATGATTCAATCGTTAACGGATTGGACAATTCCGATGAAGCTATTAGTGATATTGCAATAAAATTAATGACTTCAAAAGATGAAGAAGGTAGAAAGATTTTCAATAATCTATCAGATACCGCAGCACTTTTTTACGCTCAAAATATATATAATGCCTCTAATAATAACTCTGATACCTTAAAAAACTTTTTAGAAATAAATAAATTAAAATGCGGTGAAAGTAAAATTTTTAGCTTGAATGATTCATTTGAAATAGCAATGGCTTTAAAAAATATTGATTTTGAAGAAGTCAGAAAAATGGCTCTTGAAAACCAAAGATTAATAGAAAAATTATTAAAAATTGATTTAAATGATAATGTGCGAATGGAATTAATTTTAAGAGCTTTAAAAATGAATGTTGTTGATCTTAATTCATTATCTAAAAATGAAAAGTTAGAAAAATTTTTCCTATTGGAACACATTAAAAAAACTGAAAAAATTTCTAATGAAGAAAAAGAAAAATTAAATATCGATTATGATTTAAATATTTTAAAATCTTTAATTAAACAAACTATCACTCCGACTAAAGTTTCAAAAGCCAACATTGTTCAAATGTTTCAAGGTTTCTTTGCAAACAATAACCCTGAAATTGAAAACACAATAAAATCAACTGATTTTGCAATCTATGAAAAACAAGGCTTACCCTTAACTTACCCAAGAAAACAATTTGTTTCTGACTTAGATTGCATTTTATCAAAAATGGATAATGTTTCAAAAAGCAAACTTTTAAATAAAATGCAAATATCTTTAGTAAACAATAAAGAAGGGCAATTAATTGGCTACAATGGAATGATTAACCTTAATTTTACTCCTGAAGATGAATTAGAACAAAAAGCTCTTGATTTAGCTAATAAATTCATCTTAAAAAATAGAGTAAATACAGATAATCAAAAACTAAACTATATTCTTAATTCCTTAATTAAAGGCATGCCTGAATTTATTAATGTTATTGGTAAAACCCAACATCAAAATCAAGATTATTCAATTGATATTCATATTTTAGAAGTTCTAAAAGACATTTTAAATAACCCGGAATATAAAACACTATCAAATATTGAAAAATTATGTATAAAAATGACCGCAATGATGCACGATATATCAAAACCTCAAAACGCCAAAGATAAAAATCATCCAATGGTTTCAGCTCTTTACGCTAAAGATATTCTATCAAAATACAACCTGCCTTATGAAATAAAAGATAGAATTTTTGAACTAATTAAAAATCATCATTGGTTTGAATTGTATAATACAAATCAAAAAGATTCATCATACATAGCTTCCCTATTTAGGAGAAAAAATGATTCAAAAATCGCTAGAATTATGACAGAAGCAGATTTAAAAGCAGTTGATAAACAGCATAAATTTTATAATGAATTTAAATCCGGTCTTGAAAAATCAAAGCAAAAACCAATTGATGATAGGCTAGATTATATAAACCAAACAGGTCAAATGTTTTTAACCTCAAGAATAGTTAATAAATCTTTAATTCCAACTATTGAATACAAGGGTGAAACATACAAAGTAATTGATTTCACAAAACTACCTAAAGATTTTGACTTGGCTAAATATGGCTTTAGCCCCAATACAACTCCTGAAAATTTAAGATTATTAGTGCATATGCTTAATGGTGATTACAATAAAAACCTAGCAACAGTTATCGAACTGCAAAATCCACGCTATGAAGCATATTTAAGTACTTCATATATTTCATTGAAAAATATTAAGACTTTTTTTTCAGTATTTTGTAATATTGGATTAAGCTTAGAAGCTGAAAATGTAAATATTGGAAATGCGTATCCCGAAGATCAAGGCTCCGGCGTTAAAAAAACTTTTGATATTTTTTTCTCAAATGTTACGGAAGATTTTATTTATAGAAAATTTATCAGCGATTTTATTAAACAAAAATTAAATTTATCAAATGAAGAATATATTGAACTTTATTCTAGAATACAAAATCTAAAATATTTAAATCAACTGGATAATATTAATGAAATTCGTATTCGCAATAAAATTTTAAATCCAAAAGATGTAAAAAATGTTATATTTGAAGCAAATGAAAAATTAATTACGGAAAATAAATCCAACGTGTTTAATAATGAAGTAAATTTATATTTGCCAAAAGTTAATGCAATAATTGCCAAAGTTAATTCAATAGATGAAGTACCTTTTGAAATTTTACAAACAGCTAAAGAACATGATTTACCGATTTATATAATGGGAAATTAATAAATAAAGTAAATTTATGCTATAATAACAATGTTTAGAGGATTTGGAGAAAAAAATATGGCAAAAGACGCTAGTTTTGATATTGTTTCAGAGTTTGACAAACAAGAACTAACAAACGCAATTGACCAAGTTAAAAGAGAATTAACAACAAGATTTGACCTTAAAGACTCAAATTCTGATATTAATCTGGAAGAAGATAAAGCAATTTTAATCACAACTAACGATGAAATGAAATTGAAAAATATCTACGACATTCTTCAATCTAAACTTGTTAAAAGAAATTTGAGCCTTAAAATTTTAGACCCTCAAAAAGTTGAAAATGCCTTAGGTGGAAATGTTAAACAACAAATTAAATTAAAAAAAGGTTTATCAACTGAATTAGCTAAAAAAATTACAGGTTTTGTTAAAGAAACAAAATTAAAAGTTCAAGCCTCAATTCAAGGTGATAGTGTTCGAGTTACAGGCAAAAATAGGGATGACTTACAAGCTGTAATTAAAGCTATCAAAGCAAAAGAAGATGAAATTGATGCACCTTTACAGTTTACAAACTATAGGTAATTAAAAGCTCCTAAAATAGGAGCTTTTAATTTATTCATACATAGAATATTCTTTTGATAATTCTTCCCAAGTTTCTCGCTCTAATGTCATTGCATGCGACCAGAATTTTTCTATTTTATAATTTTCTCGCTCAACGCTGTGCATAATATGAACAACAACTTCGCCATAGTCCAATAAATTCCATCTGCTTTGTTTTTGAGTTTCTTCGCCCAGAGGAATTCTTTTAAAAATATCTTTAATTTTTTGTCTTACTGCTTCAGTTAATGCTCTAATGTGAGGAGTTGAAGTACCTGTTGCAATAATAAAATAATCAGACAAAGAACAAACATTAGAAACATTTAAAACAACAATATCCAATGCTTTATTATCATCTAATATTCTTGCCATAATTGAGGCTAATTTTTCACTTGTTATATTATTTTCCATATTTTAAATATTCCCCGTAGAAGAATTTTTATCATCATCCAATGATTTTATATCCACAATTTCTTCATCTTGATAGTTCAAATTATTATTAATATCTATTTCAATATTAACTTCACCATCTATCATTTCAATTTCATCTTTTTGATATTCTTTTATTTTGCCATCTTCCAATTTAACATTAGCAGATTTTTTCAAGAAATTAACCATAAACACTTTTCCGATACCATCAGGTGTCATAACGCCAGAACCCACAGGAGGAAGTGTTTTAGCCGCATCAAGGTAATTTTTATATTCGTAATTCAAACAGCACAACAATCTGCCGCAAGCTCCTGTTATTTTCCCCGGAGTAATAGGAATACCTTGGTCTTTAGCTAATTTTGTATTAACTTGTTCAAACTTTTTCAAAAATCTGCAACAACAATAATCTTGTCCGCAAATTCCTTGTCCTTGCAAAATAGAGGTTTCATCCCTAACGCCAATATGTCTTAAATCTATTCTAACTCTTTTAAATTCTTGGGTTAAATCTTTTAAAAGCTCTCTAAAATCAACTCTTTCAGGAGCAGTATAATAAAAAGTTATTTTCTTTCTGTCAAAAGTATATCTTGCTTGAGTAAATTTCATAACAAGATTTCTTTTTTGAGCCAAATCTCGACATTTATAAAACGCCTTAACTTCAAGCTCTTTTTGTTCAGCATAAGTTTTTAAATCTTCATCATTTAATATTCTAACAACCGAAAGTGCTTCAGGTTGATGCTTTTCCCAAAGACGTTGAATACATGAATTAACCAGAAAAACCTTAAAAACCTCTTCGCCTTTATCAGTACGAACCAAAACCAACTGCCCATGTTTAATATTAGCATTTTGTGGCACTTTTAAAGGATGGAATTGATTTTTAATAACTCTTATCGCAAATTTCATAGTTTTTATTATATTTTAAAAATATTATGTTTCAACGTAACTGATTAATTTTTCAACAGCATTCTGAATAGAATTAATCTTGTCTTCAATTATTTCAACCCTATTTGAAAGCATTTTTGTTTGAGTCATATTTTCATAGAAAATATCAATAAATTGATTTGGGTTAAAACCTTCATTTTGATTTTGCACCAATAAATCAACCTTGCTTGCCAATTGTGCAATTTTTTCATCTTGCACTTTTGCATTTCTAATCATTATTTTTAGTGCATTTTCAATTTTATTATTAAATTCAGCAGTATTTATTTTTGATTTTTCACTTTGGATTAATCTTGTTCTAATATCTTCAAAACCAACGCTTTGGATATCACCTACTTTTTCAGCCAAATCATCAATTTTATTAACCGCATCTTTAAACCAGCCTGAAAGATGACTTAATTCAGATTCAACATCACGATTAATTTTAACATTTTCCAAGCCGACTGTTCTTAATTCAATAACTTTTTCAAATAAATTTTTAAAATCTTCATTATTTGAAGCATGTTTTTCAATATTCAACCTGATTTTAGCCAAATCAGATTCAACATCTTCCAAAGTATATGAATAATTTGAATTATCATCAACGGTTCTTATTCTTTTTATTGCAGTTTCTAATTTTTGAAACTCGCTTGCAAGATTTTCCTTAATTTCTTGAGAAATATTACTCTTTAAAAATTCAAAATTTGAAAGATATTCTTGAACTTTATTGGATAAATTATCTATATCGGCATTCTTAGAATTATCATTTTCACCTGATTCTTTTTCCTTGTCCAAAAGAGTAGAAATTTTTTGAACATTTTCTTTTAATTTTTGTTCAATTTGTTCTTTTGTTTCTTCAAGTTCTTCTGCTAATTCTATGTTAAAATCTTCCATGCCTTGAAGCTTTTCAGAAATTTTAGAAATAGCATTCATTAAAGAGGTCATATTCTTACTTTCTTCAATTGTAGCTATTTTCATAGCCAAATTTGAAGTGCTTGATTGAATTTCCTCTAAAAGTTCTTTTGCATTATGAATTTGTTGAAGATTAGTTCTGTCTATCTTTGTTTCAATATCAACAACAGTTTCTCTTAATGATTTTTTTTCAAGAATATTATCTAAATCAGGTCCAATATAATTATCAAGCAATTTATCCAATTTTAATTCAAACTGGTTTAAAGATGTCCTGCTTGATTTATCTATTGTCATTATCCCATCTATAATGTCACTTTTAATTTCATTTAAAGCATCTTGACTATGGGCAGCATTGATGTTAATTGTATCGTTCAATCTATCAATTGTATCTTGAGAAAAATTCTCCAAACCAACTTCAAGACTGGATAATTTATCTGAAACTCTTTCAAGACCATCTTGCTGTTTAATTTGAAACTCTTGAAAATCAACTCTAAAATTAACAAATTCTTTTTGCACTCTATCATTAACAGCTTCAACACTATCAACTAGATGGTCTGATAATCTTTGCAAATCAACTTTCAAAGTATCAAGTGTTTCAATATTAATTGTTTTAGTGTCGTCTTGAATTTTATCAATAGCATTAGCTAAATCTTCTTTAACCGACGCAACAACATCAGAAAAAGAGGTTCTGATTTGACCCAGATTGGTTGAATTTTCAGTAACAACATGTGTTCTAAAAATCTCCAATTTATCTGCTATAGTTGGAATTGCTTCAGAAATTTGTGTCAAAATCTGCATGCTTGAAACTGAATTCATATCATTTAAATTAGCCTGCATATTTTGAATAGAAGATTGGATTTCAAGCGTTACATCTCTTAAATTATCCGCCAAATCTTTAATATTTCTTCCCAAATCTTGATTTTTAAGTTCTGCCATGGCGCGTTCAATCGGCTCTTGAAGAACTTTAATATTGCCTTCATTAATTGCGGTTAAATCCTTTTTAAATGAAGTTAAACCAATCAATAGAGATTTAATATCTTCTTTTGCACTGTTTAAGTATCTTTCATACTCTGCTTGATGTTGATGAGATTTATATAAAATTTCATCATTAATTAAATTGTGAACATCTTTTAATTCATTTCCAAGACCTTGAACCGTTATTGAAAGATTTTTAACCTCATCTTTTGTATTGGATAAATTTGCCCCAAGGCTTTGGATATTATTTGAAACAGCATTAACATTGGAAGTTAAATTATATACCTCAGTTTTAACACCGGCGTCGCCTGCTGTGTTAACTACTTTTTGAATTTCATATTTAACCGCTTCAATTTGATTTCTGACTTCATTGCTTAAAGCCTGCAATTCAGCTCTGGAATCAATAGAATTAATATTTTCTTTCATTGAAGTTACAAGACCGCTAAGGGTGCGAACTTCTTTTAGGGCGTCATTAAAAATATTTTCTCTATGAGAAACAGCATCAATTAAACCTGTTAAATCCCTATATTTATTATCTATAACAGATATTGCAGATATAACAGAATTTACATTACCGGAAATTGTATCAATATCGCTTTTTAAAATATTTAATTCATCTTTTGAACTGTATTGCTTTATTTGACTTAAAAAATCAGCAAAATTTTTATTCAATGTTGTTGTGATATTTTCAAAACCTTTTGAAAAAGAAAGAAAATTATCGCTTAATTTTGTAATTTCAGCAGCAGGGTTTTCCCCTCTTTGTAATTCAATTGTATTAAATATTTTTTGCAAAGCTAAATCTTGAGCATTTAATTTAGCATAAGTGTTTGATGTGTCATTTAAAAGTTTAGTAATTTCAGCCTGCATTTTAGGGTTTTGATTACTTTGTGCAGCCTGAAGATTTCTTATTGAAGCTTCTAATTCTTTTACAAGATCATTGGTTTGCCCGTATTTTAAGTCAATTGTTTTTCTAAACTCATTAACCAATACTTGAGCAATTTTTTCATTAGAAACATTTGTTAAATTCTCATATCTTTGAGATAAACTTGTAAGGGCATTATAAATTTCCCCTTGTGACATTGATGATTTGGCATACAGACCTTTTATAGCTTGCGTTAATTGGTCCAATCTTACTTCTATACTATCTACCATTATTTTATTTTTTTCCTTAATATCCCCTTATTTTATATTTTATCAAAAAATCAGGATATAATGTTAATTGTAAAGTTTTTTTTAGTATGTTTGAGGCTTAAACACACTTGTTTTTAAAACTTCAAGATAATTAGAACTCAAATGCGCCCAATCAAAAAGAATAACTCCTTTTAGCTTTAATTTTCTTATTATATGAATTTGCCTTAACAAATCCTCCGGATCAGACTCAATAAACCCTGCAAATAACCCCGGATAAACTTTTGTATTATCAGATGTTTTCTTTTTAATTTCTTCTAACATTGACTTAGCCAAAGCATCATCAGAAGTTAAAATCAAAGGAGTCAAAACATCAACATATCCTTTCTCGCTCCAGCGAACCCAATCTTGATTTTTAGTTTTTAAACTAACTTTATAATCAGGAAAAACAACTGCTGAAAAAACAATATTTTTGCTTCTGACAATAATAGATGCTCTTTGGACATAATCAGTTATTTTATCTTGTCTATATTCGCACCATCTATCCCACAGGGAATCTTTTGGGGTAATTTCTATAGGATCAATTTCATAGATTTTCTTAAACTCATCACGTGCAAAAGGAGTATAACCCCATTGATTTGAAACATTATCCCTTGTTATATTAGGATAGCGAACATAATCAATATTAACCCCATCCACATTGTATCTTGTTATAATTTCAGAAATTAATTTCAATATAAAACTTGTAACCTCAGGGTTAGCAGGATCAAGAAAATAACCATTATGTTCTTGAGGATGTGATACATAACCCTCGTAATCAGCCTTCTGTTTAGTTTTATTCTGCCATTGAGGTTTAACGGCCAAAATTGATTTAGGATTTAAACTTGGCGCTCTATTACCTACATAAAAACTTTCAAACCAAGTATGAACTTTTATACCTCTTTTATGAGCTTCTTTAACCCAAATTCCCAAAGCGTCAATTCCTCTAAAGTCAGGGTTTTGCTCTTCAAATCCATATGATTTCATAACTATAGATGGATATATCGTTCTGCCATGGTAATATGTTTCTAAAAACACATTATTAATCCCTGTGTCTTTAATTATATCAAGAGTTTTTTGAATACCGGCTATAGTATTATCAACTGGTCTTATCCAAACACCTTTTATTTCATCTTTTAAATAAGGCAGGGTATATCTAAATGCTATAGAAGCATTTTTAATTGATTCTTTTGCACAATTTAAACTAACGTCAGAATTATCTTTTAGAGATTTTTTATATTGTTGTTTTGCTCTTTTAAGGTAGTAATAAATATATTTATCATCCCTTGAATCGTATTCTGATTTAGTTGAAACAAGAATATCTTCTACATCGTTTATTTTAGATTTTGCATAGTATCTATAACTATCCACAGTTGTATATGCGGTTATTGTTCTATTTTCAATTTCAACTTTTGTTCCTATTTTTAAATTATCATTTATCCATTTTTTGGCTGAACCATGACCTGAAATTACAAAACCATTTCTGGGAATATTGGAATTTGCGCCGGTTAATTTATCCACAACACCATCAATTACAACCGCTTCTTTTCCAAATTCATTCGTGCCTGTTGTTCTTCCAAAATCTCTTGTATAAATAACAAGCTGATTAGGACCTCTATAACCGGGATATGTGTTAGACAAACTAACTTCATCATTAGGATAAATAGCGCTTATTGCCCTTTGAGAAGTCGAAATAACTCTATCATTTGCTTTTGTTGTATAATTTTTAACTTGGATTGTATTTGAATTTCTTTTTGTAATCTTTGATTCATCAACTTTAATATTATTTAGATCTTTTATATTTTTATCTTGTGATTTTTGTATGTAATATGGATCTTTTTGTTCTTTTTCATAATACATAATTTTCTTTGACGGATTTAATAAATCATCTGCATCAGACTTTTTAATAGGAATAGCATCTGCCAGCACAAAAGGTGTATTAAAAATTAAAGATAAAATAAAAAAAGAAATTAATATATTTTTTCTAAACATCATATTTTGTTATCAAATTCCCCATATAACATTAATAATTTTATAATAAAATCGTTTTAAATGCATTTATTTTATAAAAATTATTTAATCCCTATTAAGCTTATTTTACTAATACCTTTGTTTAAGGTAAAATAAACTAAAAAGCATGTCGCTTTTATTTATGGTTAGACGTCAGTTATTAGGAATGGTGGCTTTTTTGGCTAGTTTACAAGAACAAAAAGAAAAAGAAACTTGGGAAAATTTTATTGAAATACTAAAAAGCAAAGTCTCTCCAATGGTTCACACTTGGATTAATTGCTTAGAACCTGCAGGCGACTTATTAGAAGGCAGTGAAGGTGAAATCTTTTTAATAAAAAGTAACCAAAGTTTTGGTATACAAGTTTTACAGCAAAAACACCTAAAAGAAGTAGAGCAAGCTCTTTTTGAAGCAACAAACATAAAAAGAACACCAAGATTTATTTTAGATGAAACCATAAAACCAAAAAAGAAAACAAAACAAACTAAAGAAGAAAAAGAGCACAAAGAAATTGCTCAAAAAATGGAAAATTTAGCTCAAATGCATTCATTTTGCGGGCTTAATTTAAAATATACTTTTGAAAATTTTGTAGAAGGTGAAAATTCTCGTTTTGCATATAAAATAGCGCAAATTATCGCTGAAAACCCTGGGCAAAAATATAACCCTCTTTTTATTTCAGGGACTGTTGGTTTAGGTAAAACCCATCTTATGCAAGCAATAGGACATAAAATTTTAAAAAACTTTCCTAATTTAAAAATTCGCTACACAAAAGCAGAAGAATTTGGAAATAAACTAATTGAATCCCTAAACACTTGTAAAAATACAAGCGATTTAAATGAGAAAATGAAAAAATTTAGAGACCTACACAGAAATGTTGATGTTCTTTTGATTGATGACATTCAATGGATAGATGGCAAAAAAAGAACAGAAGAAGAAATTTTTAACACTTTTGACGCTCTATACCACGCAGGAAAACAAATTGTTTTTGCATCAGACAGACCTTTGTCAGCTTTTGAATTAATTCCTGACAGATTAAGAAGCCGTTTTGAATGGGGAATTGAAGCTAATATTAAAATTCCTGACCTAGAAACAAGAACAAAAATCGTAAAACAACACGCAGAATTATCAAACTATCCAATTTCAGATGAAGTTGCTCTATTTTTAGCTAAAGAATTTAATACAAATATTAGAGAACTTGAGGGTGCTTATAATAAAGTCAGCGCAAGAGCTTCAATTGAAGGAGTTGAATTGGATGTTGAGTTAGCTAAAGAATATCTTGATTTTAATTCTAAAAAGAAAAAAATAACCATAGAAAATATTCTTGATACTTGTGCAAAATATTTTTCCGTTGAAAAAGATGATATTTTATCCACCGCAAGAGCAAAAGAAATAGTAAATGCAAG
>CALURR010000113.1 GCA_944323195.1 Candidatus Gastranaerophilales bacterium | reverse complement strand
ACTTAAAGGCAAAAGAGGTTTTACTATTCATTAGACCCTGAAACGAGTTCAGGGTGACAAAGAAGCTATTGCGCGCACCCCAAGGGTATTTCCAATCCCTAAGGCTCGCAAACTCGCCAAGGGATTGTGGGCAGCGCGCCGCAATTCAAAAGTAAAAAGAATGCCCTGATTGCTCAGAGCTTTGATGTTATTGAAAGGAAAAGTATAGAAATTAATCTTTTTAGGCAAAAAGACTTATTTCTTTTTCGCCTTGTTTTTCTTCTAGGGCTTTTTGTTCAGCGGTTTCAAACGGATTAAAGCCATTTGAAGAATTGGAATTTTTATCTGAAATGTTGAATAACTGAATGTTTGAATTTGGTTTTTCAAGAGCCTTAGGTGTAATAAGTTCATTTGAAACAGTTGATTGAGTTAATTCAACTTGTTTTTGAACAGTAGCTGCTGAATATAAGTTAAGTGCTGCTTGAGAGTTTAATTTTGCAACATTGATTGATTGAAGATATAATCCTGCTTGCGTTAGAGCAATTTGTTTTTGAAGCTCGGGGTTTGTTCTTGAAGAATACAAATCAACGCCCAAATTTGCCCTATTGAATTTTGAATAGTCGAAACCTTCAATTTTAACTTCATCAGCAGGTTTATTGCTCTTGCCTAAAATTTCAGCAGATATAGAAGCTACATTTTTTGTATCAACACCTTGCAGAGAGTATATAGCATTATTGTTAATTCCTAAACTCATTACCTTATTTGCTCCACTTTATTGTCTAGTTTGTTCCCTTATGTTTTTCTATTCGTCATTTTTGAATTAAAACTTTAGTTTTTATAGGTTTTTTGTTACAATAGTTTACATAAGACGCTATTTTCTTTTTGATGTTTTATAATTTAGAAAAACGGTATTAACTATGAGAATTAAAAATTTCAATTTAGTAAAATATAATAAATAAAAAAGGAAGGCTTTTTAGCTTTCCTTTTTTTTGTGGAATGGAAGAAAATGAAAAGTAAAAACTATATTGGAAAAATAAAATTAATTGAAAAAATAAATCATGATGTTTATAAGCTGGATATTCAATCTTCGCTTAATGATTGTAAAAGCGGGCAATTTGTTTCTGTTTTATGCCCAAATAAAACCCTAAGACGCCCTTTTAGTATTTGTGATTTTGATAAAGAAAATAAAATTCTTACAATTTTGATTAAACTAAAAGGCGAAGGCACAAAATATCTTTCATCTCTAAAAGAAGGTGATGAAATAAATTTTATAGCGCCATTAGGCAATTGTTTTGAATTTTTTAAAGATAAAAATGCGCTTTTAGTTGGTGCCGGGATAGGTATTGCACCTATGCTTTTTTTGAAAAAAGAAATGAATGAAAGAAATATAAACAATTATTTAATTTCAGGCTTTAAAGCTGATGAAGAAGTTATTGAAGGAAGCGATGAAACAATTGTTGGCGGAAGTGTTTTAGATAATATTGAAAAAATAATAAAAGAAAAAAATATTGATGTTATTTATTCTTGCGGACCTATAATAGTTTTAAAAATGTTATCTCAAATAGCTAAAAAACTTAACATTCCTTGTTATGTTGCGATGGAAAGAGTAATGGCTTGTTCAATCGGGGTGTGTCGTGGTTGCATTATTAAGTTGGTTAGAGATAATAAAATAGACAATTTTTCTGTATGCAAAGATGGCCCTGTATTTAAAGGAGAAGAAGTACTATGGGATTAGAAAAATTAAAAACTGTATTAAAAAATGAAAGAACTTCTAAGTCCTTGGAACTCAAAACTCCAATAATTGGTGCAAGCGGTACATATGGTTATAATAGTGAATTTGAGGATTTTATTGATCTAAATTGTTTTGGTGCAATTTCAACTAAAGGTATCACAATAGAAAAAAGATTAGGAAATGACGGTGATAGAATTTTTGAAGTTCAAAACGGTTTAATTAATAGAATTGGTTTGGAAAATGTTGGAATAAATGCCTTTATTAAAGAAAAATTGCCTGTTTTAAGGCAAAAAAATATAGATTTTTTATTAAACATTGCAGGTTCAACCATTGATGATTATGAAAAACTTGCAATAATAGCTCAAGAAAATGACATCAAAGCGCTTGAAGTTAATGTTTCTTGTCCCAATGTTAAGCAAGGATGTCTTGAGTTTGGTTTAAATCCAAATAGTCTTTTTGAATTAACAAGAAAAATCAGAAGAAATTATGACGGATTTTTAATTGTTAAATTATCTCCAAATACCTCTGATATAAAAGCTCTTGCAACAGCAGTTGAGCAAGGTGGTGCTGATTGTATCAGTGCAATTAATACTTTAAGAGGGTTAGGAATAAAAATTGATTATGTTGGAAATAAATTTCTTAAAAAAACCGTCCAAGGCGGATTGTCCGGAACTTGTATCAAGCCTGTTGCTCTTTATATGGTTAATCAAATCAGGCAAGCAGTCAAAATTCCAATTATCGCAATGGGCGGAATTTCAAAGCTAGATGATCTTTTTGAATTTATTTTGGCCGGTGCGGATGCTTTTCAAATTGGTACAGCTAATTTTATATATCCATCCATTTGTTCAAATTTGGCGTTTGAATTAAATGATTTTATGACAAAAAATAATTTTAAAGATTTTGAACATTTAAAAGGAGCAATAATAAATGAGTAATATTGATGTGAAAGAATTGTTAATAGAAGCACAAGGGCTTTTAAAGGGGCATTTTTGCTTAACAAGCGGATTGCATTCTGATACTTATTTTCAATGTGCAAAACTTTATCAGTATCCTGATATAGTTGAAAAATTAGCCAAAGAATTAGCGAAACAATTGAAAGATATTGAATTTGATACTATTGTGGCTCCTGCAATCGGTGCTGTAATTTTTGGTTATGAAGTAGCCAAACAAGCTAAGAAAAGAAATCTTTTTGTAGAGAGAAAAGATGGATTAATGCAATTAAGAAGGGGTTATAGTCTTGAGCATGGTGAAAGAGTTGTAATTGTTGAAGATGTTATTACAACAGCAAGAACAATTTTTGAAACAAAAGAAGCAATAAAAGAATTTGGTTGTGATGTTGTTGGAGTTGCTTGCATTGTAGATAGAACTTGTGGCAAACTTGATAATGAATTTAAAATATATTCTCTTTTACAATCAAACCCAATAACTTATAAACCTGAAGAATGTCCATTATGTAAACAAAATATAGAATTAGTTAAACCCGGAAGTAGAACTGGAAAATAATATGAAACATTTAATAGATATTGAATCACTTAGTGTTGATGAAATCAACCAAATTTGTGCTAAAGCGTTAGATTTTGAAAAAGGAATAAGAAAAACAAATCATCAAAACGCTAATGTTGTAAATATGTTTTTTGAAAATTCAACCAGAACAAGATTGTCTTTTGAAATGGCGGAAAACAAAATTAATTGCAATAAGTTTAATTTTTCAATTGATACATCTTCAATCAATAAAGGAGAAGATATTTTTGATACCATAAATAATCTTTCTGCTATTGGCATGAATGCTGTTGTTTTACGTCATCAAGATAACGATTTAATAAAAGAGCTTTCCAAAAAAAGATATTTTCAAGAGATTTCTTTTGTTAATGCCGGAAGTGGAACAAATGCTCATCCAACACAAGCATTATTGGACTACTACACAATAAAAAAACATTTTCTTGATGTTAGTAAAAAAACAATTACTATCGTAGGTGACATTGCTCATTCTCGTGTGGCAAGGTCAAATATAGCATTATTGAAAAAATTTAACATGAGAATAAAATGTTTAGCGCCTGAATATTTTACAGGCGAAAAAATAGATGGTGTTGAATATTATACCGATTTAAAACAAGCATTTTCAGATACTGATATAATCATGGCGCTAAGAATACAAAAAGAAAGAATACAAGAACATATCGATTTTGATGATTATATTAAAAATTACCAAATAACAAAAGAAAATCTTCCTTATGCGGCATTTCTAATGCACCCTGGGCCAATTAATAAAAATATAGAAATAAGAGAAGATGTTCTTGAAACGCAAAACGCAAGAACTATATTAAATCAAGCAAAAAATGGTGTATATGTAAGAATGGCGATATTAGATACGGTATTAATCAGTCAAGGTATATAAATGAGAAAAGAGAAAACTTTTAAAACAATTGAAATCCCATCTTTAATAGATATGCATGTTCATTTTAGAGAACCGGGGTTTGAATATAAAGAAACGATTGAAACAGGTATTAAATCGGCTAAGGCAGGCGGTTTTTCGGGAGTTTGCACTATGCCAAACACTAATCCTGTTTGTGATAGTCCAAAGGTTGTTAAATATATCTTATCTAAGGCTAAAAAATATCGATTTGAAATTTATCCTATAGCTGCTATAACAAAAAACCTTAATAGTCTTGAGCTTGTTAATTTTAAGGAGTTAAAAGCCTCGGGTGCTGTTGGTTTTTCTAATGACGGATTGCCTTTATTAGATAAGGATGTATTTTTAGAAGCCCTAAAAAGCGAAGAGCTCATTTTATCTCATTGTGAAAATGAAGTTCAAGAAATTGCTTGGCAAATTGAACAATTTAAAAAAGCAAAAGAATTGGGCTATAATCCAAGACTTCATTTTTGTCATGTGTCAAAAAAAGAAAGCGTTGATTTAATTAGAAAAGCTAAAAAAGTAGGCTTAAAAGATTTAAGTGCTGAAACTGCTCCTCATTATTTTACTTTTACGATTGATAATGTTGATAAAACAGGAAGATATAAAATGAATCCGCCCTTAGGCTCAATTGAAGATAAAAGAGCTATAATGGACGGATTATTTGATAATACCATAGATGTAATTGCGACAGATCATGCTCCCCATTCCAATGAAGAGAAATTAAAACCTTATTTTGATTCTCCTAATGGTATTACCGGTCTTGAAACTGCTTTTTCATTAGCTTATGAGCTTTTGGGGTTAGATAAGGCGTTAGAAAAAATGGCATTCAATCCCAGAAAAATTTTAAGAATAAATAACAAAAAAATGGTTAAATTTGCACCTGATGAATCTTGGATTGTTGTACCGTCCCAATTTAGGTCAAAGTGTAAAATATCACCTTATAAAGGCATGAAATTAAAAGGAAGAATAATAAATGATTAATGAAGAAATTAAAAAGAAACTGGTTTTAGCGCTTGATGTCGAAGATATTAAAGAAGCAAAGGAGCTCGTGGATACTCTTAGTCCTTATATAGGTACTTTTAAGGTTGGTTTGCAATTATTTTGCGGATATGGTTTGGAGATTATTAACTATATCAAAGAAAAAAATTCAAATTTCTTTTTGGATGTGAAATTACACGATATTCCAAATACTGTTGAAAAAGCTTCTTATAATGTTGTTAAAAACGGCGCAAATTTCTTTAATGTTCATGCTACAGGCGGCATTGATATGATGAGGGCAGCTAAAAAAGGTGCACTTGAGGCTTGTGAAAAATATAATAAAAAACCTCCGATAATTTTAGCTGTAACAATGCTTACAAGTATATCTCAAGAAGTGTTAAAAAATGAACTTTTGAATGATAACGATGTTCAGTCCTTGGTTATTCAGTTGGCTAAAAACGCAAAAGAGGCCGGACTCAATGGTGTTGTAGCTTCAGCTAAGGAATTAAAAGCAATTAAAAATGAGCTGGGTGATGATTTTATAGTTTTAACTCCTGGGATAAGACCAAGCTGGAGTTTGGCTGACGACCAAAAAAGAATAGCAACTCCAAAGAGCGCTATAAATGATGGTGCAGATTATATTGTTTTAGGCAGAGCTGTAACTAAGGCGCAAAATAAAATTGAAGCAATAGAAAAGATATATCAAGAAATTAATGAGGAAAATTAAATGGGAACACTAATTCTTCAAGACGGAAGTGTAATAAAAGGAAATTCATTTGGCGCATTAGGAGGCTATTGCGGCGAAGTTGTTTTTAATACTTCTATGACAGGCTACCAAGAAATATTGACTGATTTATCATATGCAAAACAAATTGTAGTTATGACATATCCTGAAATAGGAAATTATGGCATAAATGATTTTGATTTTGAAGCAGATAGTCCTGCTTTGGTTGGCTTGGTGGTAAAGAATAATTGTTTAAAAGAAAATCATTATAAATCCAGAGAATCATTAGCAAATTATTTAAAAACAAATAATATAATCGCTCTTGATTCAATAGATACCAGAAGTTTGACTGAAAAAATCCGAGAATATGGAACAATGAACGGGTTTATAACTTCTAATGATGTTGACAATGAATTTATAAAAGAAAAACTTGAAGAATTGCAAAAATTTTCAATAAAAGAAGATGTTATGGATGAAGTTTCAACTAAAAACAGATATATTTATAATCCTCAAGGCAAAATAAATATGGCGTTTTTAGATTATGGCGCAAAGAAAAATATTTTAAATTCTTTGGCCAGAAGAAATTGTAAATTAACGGTTTATCCTGCTGACACTCCTGCAAGAGAAATTTTAGACAATAATTTTGATGCTGTATTTTTATCAAATGGTCCGGGGGACCCGTCTAGTTTTAAATTTCAAAAAGCTCAATTAAAAGAAATGATTGGAAAAATTCCAATTTTTGGAATTTGTCTTGGTTATCAACTGCTTGCTCTTGCAAGTGGAGCTTCAACTTATAAATTAAAGTATGGACACAGGGGCGGAAATCATCCTGTTATCAATCTTGAAAATAATAAAGTGATAATAACGAGCCAAAACCATGGCTATGCTGTTGATTTAGAAACTATACCAAAAATCATGCGTCCAACATATAAAAATTTAAATGACGGTACACTGGAGGGTTTTGAAATTTCCAGTCTTGGAATTTATGCTGTTCAATTCCACCCTGAAGCAAAACCGGGGCCTGATGATGCTAGTATAATATTTGACGAATGGATTAACATTGCTCAAAAAGATATAAATAGAATTAACGAGGTAAAAAATGAAAAATAAATCTCTTAAAAAAGTTCTTGTGATAGGCTCAGGACCAATTGTTATAGGTCAAGCAGCTGAATTTGATTATGCAGGTGTGCAGGCATGCAGGGCCTTAAAAGAAGAAAATATTGAAGTAGTTCTTGTTAATTCTAATCCTGCAACAATTATGACTGATGAACAAATTGCTTCTAAGGTTTATATTGAGCCTCTAACATTAGAGAGTTTAACTTATATAATTGAAAAAGAGCGTCCTCAAGGTTTAATTGCTTCTCTGGGCGGACAAACTGCGCTAAATCTTGCTTGTGAATTATATGATAATAAAGTTTTAGAAAAATATAATGTAAAACTTTTAGGAACAAAAATTTCTTCTATTAAAGAAGCAGAAGATAGAGAACTTTTTAAAGAATTAATGGAAAAAATAGGTGAACCTGTTCCAAAAAGCGCTATTGTATCTAGTTATGAAGAAGCGTATAAATTTTATGAAGAAATCGGTTTTCCTATTATTATTCGTCCGGCTTTCACTTTAGGAGGTGCTGGGGGCGGTATAGCCAGAAATGAAAAAGAATACGAAGAAATTGTTCATACCGGTTTAAGTCAATCTCCAATAAATCAAGTCTTAGTTGAAAAATCAATAGCCGGTTATAAAGAAATTGAATATGAAGTAATTAGAGATTCAAATGACACTTGTATAATTATTTGTAACATGGAAAACATTGATCCTATTGGTATTCATACGGGCGACAGTTTTGTTGTAGCGCCGAGTCAAACCCTAACAAATAATGAATATCAAATGTTGCGCTCAAGTGCAATTAAAATAATAAGAGCTTTGAAAATTGAAGGCGGATGTAATGTTCAATTTGCACTTGATACAATGTCTAATCAATATTATGTAATTGAAGTTAATCCAAGGGTTTCGCGCTCCTCTGCATTGGCAAGTAAAGCAACAGGTTATCCTATTGCAAAAATTACCACAAAAATCGCTATAGGTTATAATCTTCATGAAATTAAAAACCCAATAACAAATACAACAGCAGCATTTGAGCCTGCTCTTGATTATATTGTAACTAAAATTCCTAAATGGCCTTTTGATAAATTTGCTTCAGGAGATAGAATTTTGGGAACAAAAATGAAGGCCACAGGTGAGATTATGGCTATTGGAAGAACTTTTGTATCTTCATTTAAAAAAGCCGTAACATCTCTTGAAGAAAGATATACAGGGCTTTTGCATCGTGGTTTTGAGCAGTTGAATAATGATGAATTATTGACTCAATTATTTATTCAAGATGATAGAAGAATATTTAGACTAGCGCAAGCGCTTTATAATAACAATGATATAAATAAACTTTGCGCAATTACAAAAATAGATAAGTGGTTTGTTTCTAAGATTAAAGAAATTGTGGACATGGAAAAAGAGTTAGTCCAAAAACCATTAACAAAATCTTTATATATTAAAGCAAAAGAATTTGGGTTTTTAGATGAAGAAATAACAAAATTAACTCAAAATACAATTGAAACTCTAAATAAGTTTAATGTCGAAGCAAGTTTTAGAGTAGTTGATACTTGTGCTGCCGAATTTAGCGCATCAACTCCTTATTTTTATTCTACATATAATGAAATTGATGAAGCAACAAAATATAAAGAACTTGCTCAAGAAAATTATAAAAAACCTAAAGAAAATATTGTTGTACTAGGTTCAGGACCAATTAGAATAGGTCAAGGAATTGAGTTTGATTATTGTTCTGTGCATGCTGCAATGGAATTGACAAAAAATGGTTATGAAGCTGTTATGATTAATTCTAACCCTGAAACTTTATCAACTGATTTTGATATAGCTACAAGATTGTATTTTGAACCTATGAACATAGAATATGTTATGAATGTTATTAAAAAAGAAAATCCAAAAGGTGTTCTTGTTCAGTTTGGAGGTCAAACTGCAATAAATTTAGCTGAAAAACTTGATCAAGAAGGAATTAAAATTCTTGGTACAAGCCTTGAAAGTATTAATGCTGTTGAGGATAGGAAAGTTTTTGAAAAACTTTTAAAAGAGTTGAATATTCCGCAACCTAAAGGGCTTGCAGTAACTACAACTACTCAGGCATTGAATGCAGTTAAAGAGTTAGGTTATCCTGTTTTGGTTCGTCCAAGTTATGTTATAGGCGGCAGGGGAATGCAGGTTGTATATAATGACGAAGAGCTTTTAACATATATAACTGAAGCATTTAAATTTTCAAATGAACACCCTGTTTTAATTGACCAATATATAGAAGGTCAAGAGGTTGAACTTGACGCAATTTCAGATGGTAGAGATATTTTAATCCCGGGAATTTGCGAACATATTGAGCGTGCTGGAGTTCATTCAGGCGATTCTATGAGCATATATCCAAGTCAAAATATTTCAAGAAAAAATGAAAAAATAATGACTAAATATGCTTCAAAAATTGCTAAAAAATTAAATATTAAAGGTTTAATGAATATTCAATTTATCATAAAAGATGATAAAGTTTATGTTATTGAAGTAAACCCAAGAGCCTCAAGGACTGTTCCTATTATGAGCAAAGTAACAGGTATTCCTATGGTTGATATTGCACTAAGAGCAATTCTGGGTAAATCAATAAGACGTGCCGGTTTTGGCGTTGGATTATATAAAAAATCTAATCTTGTATCTGTTAAAATGCCAATTTTCTCTTGGCAAAAATTAAATAGAATCGATCCGGCCTTAGCGCCTGAAATGAAATCTACAGGCGAGGTTTTGGGAATTGATACAACGTATAAAAAGGCTTTATATAAAGCATTTTTAGCTGGTGGCCATAAATTTTCCAAATCTAAACAAAGGGTTTTGGTTTCTTTAAATGACCATTGCAAAAAGCCGGCTTTGCCAATGTTAAAAAGGCTTTTTAAACAAGGATTTTTTATCATGGCAACTTGGGGTACGCATAAATTTTTGGAAAAAAATGGAATTCCATCTAAAATGATTGAAAAATTTATGATAGACAAACTTCAAAAGCGCATGAAAAATGGACGTTTGAGCTTTATTATCAATACTCCAACTACAGGTAAAAATTCTCAAAATGCAGGTTTTCAAATTAGAACTATAGCGCAAATGTATGGTATTCCAAGTTTTACATCTATAGATACGGCGAGCGCATTTTTAGCCGCTTATAAGGTATTTGATAAAAATACGCAACTAACTTATGACACTATTACAAATTACCGCAAGAAAAAATTTTTAGATATGTTTAAATAAATATAGTTTTGGGGTATAATAAGAAAATGTTTGAAAAATTTACGCAAAAAGCAATAGATGTTGTACAAGCGGCGCAAAATTACGCAGTTGAGTTCAGTCATGGTAAAATTTTATCTCAACATCTTCTTTTGGGTTTGTGTGCTCAAAGTAAGGGCGTGCAAGCTAAAATTCTTGGCTTTGATAAAATTAATTTTGGAGAATTGAATAAAGAAGTTTATTCAAGTGAAAAAAATAATCCAAATCAAAAATTAGAGAATATTATTTTTTCACTTGAAGCAAGAGAGATTTTAAAGATTTCCGTTGAATTATCTCAAAAGCTAAATTCAAAGTTTGTTATGCCTCAGCATATTGCTTTGGCTATATATTCAAATAAAAATTGCGGTGCATATAAAATATTGAAAAAGTTTGATATAGATGAAGAAAAGATAATTTCTAATTTAAAAAGAATGTTGGACAAAAGCTCTGATGTTAAAGCGCTGCACCCTGAAGAAGAAATTGAAAATACTGAATTAACAAATATCAATGACTTTTTTAAGGAAAAAACCATATCTGAGATTTTATCCCAAGCCCAATCAAAATTAATTGCCCCAGGGTATGAAATCTTGGGTACTGAGCAGATTTTGCAGGCTATTTTAGAGAACAAAAATTATGAAATAGTTAATATTTTAGAAAAATATAATATTACATCAGAAGTTTTTTTAGAGCAGTTAAGCCATATTCACTCCAGAAAAGCTGAGTTTGAAAATTCTGAAAAACAGATAATTTTTACTCCAAATGCTTTTTTATCGCTTTTATTGGCCCTTGATTTTGCAAAAGAATCAGGAAGCACTGAAATTAAAGCTGAACATATTATTCTTGGAATTTTGAAATCTAAAAAAGGTATAGCATATAAAATCTTATCTGAGTTGTTGCCGAAAGGGATTGATTTTGAAGACATAGTTATGAAAAAATTAAATGATAAAATCCCTGAAACCTTGGCGATTTTAAGGCTTGCAAAAGAAGAGGCAATTAGTTTAAATTCTTCAACTCTTGGCACAGAAATGATTTTATTGGGTATTTTATCTTATGGAGCCGGAATTGCCTCTGACACTTTAAGGCGTCTTGGGATTAACCTGAAAGATGCAAGAAAAGAAGTTGAAAAATTAATTGTTCCTCAAAAAGAAATTAAAAATATAGTTTATAGTCCAAGGGCCAAAAAAATGCTTGAAGTGGCTTATGAAACAGCCCAAGAGCACAAGAGAAATAAGATTAAGTCAGAAAATTTACTTTATGGAATTACAAAAATGCCAAATTGTTTAGCAATGAAAGTTTTGACTAATTTGGGAACTGATGTTTTGGAAATTCAACAAGGAATTAAACAAGAGCTTCTGGGCGGTATGGATTTATAATATTTCAATCAAATGTATTAATCCCATTGTACGATTTAAAACTTAGTTGAAAATTATATAATTCAACTATGTTTAAAGTAATGATTTCTGAAATTTGGAATAACTTGCATCCTATGACACACTTTTGGATTATCATCAGTACAATAGGTGTTTTAACTCTTTACGGGTTAATGTATTCCATATAATAACAAATAAAGGGAATGGAAATTTAGAATAAATTACATCTTTTTGAATTCGTCGATAGCGTAGATGAATGCTTCGACAAGTTCAGGAGAGTATTTTTTGTTGGCGTTAGCTTTTATTTCTTCAATTGCTTCATCGATTGTATAGGCTTTTCGATATGGACGATAAGAAATCATAGCAAAATAACTGTCCACAATTAAAATGATTTGAGATGTTATTGGGATTTCTTCACCTTTTTTGTTGTTTGGGTATCCGCTGCCATCCCAGTTTTCGTGGTGTTGTTCAATAATTGGTATGATATTTGAAACAGAGCTAATTGGTTTTAGGATTTCTTGTGCGCCCACGATAGGATGTTTTTGAATTTCTTCTTGTTCATCTTTGTTTAATGGTGCTGCTTTTTTCATAATATCTTTCGGCATCATGGTATTGCCAATATCATATAAAAGCATTGCTATTTTTAATTTATCTACTTCAGATTTAGATAAATTCATTCTTTTTGCTATTAAGGTTGCAAGAGCAACTTTATTTTTAGTACTTCCATCAGGATATAACGGAAAATATGATTTAGATATTGAATCTACAATACTAAACAACATTTCTTGGCTTGATGTGCCTGATGAATCTTGTTGTTTGATTTGTAGTTTTTGGATTAATTCTGCTGCAAGATTTTTATTAAAAGGTATGCGATGTTGGGTTAAAATGTCAACAAACGCATCGATTGCAATATCTTGCCAAGATGTTTTATTGTCTGTATCAGCAAGAGTGACTTGATTTCTACCTTTTTGTTTAGATGAATACATTGCTTTATCGCACATTTCAAAAAGTTCATCAATGTTTGTTGTTTGCTCAATAAAACTTGCTACACCCAATGAGGCTGTTATTCCTTCCGGTAAACCTTCAACTTCAGCTTGTTCTATTGATGTTCTAAGACGCTCTGCTGCTGCAACACCGCCTTGGGCGTTGATACCTGGGAGTATAATAAAAAATTCTTCTCCGCCATATCTTGATGGAACATCTACGCTTCTTGAGGTTTTATTTATTACATTTGCAATTGTTGCAATTGCTTTATCTCCCATAGAGTGTCCATAGGTGTCGTTTATTTTTTTTAAGTGGTCTAAATCAAGCCCAATTAAGCAGAAAGGCTGTTTTGTTCTTAGTGAACGAGTTGCTTCTCTGTGAAGTGCATCTTCAAAAAATCTTCTATTAAACAGATTTGTTAAATGGTCTGTAACAGCCTGTTTTTTAACTGTTTCAAAAAGATTTGCAATTGTTATTGCAAGTTCAATTTGGCGAGCAAAAAGATTTAAAAAGCTTAATTCATCATCTTTTAATTCTTTTCTTGGTGAAAATACTGATAAAAATCCGCTAAATTGGTTATAAACGGAAATAGGGAAGATGATTATTGTTTTAACTTCGTTATCTTGAGTTAGTTTTTCAACTTTTTCTGTATCAGCGTTTGGAATATTTTCTTCAATAAAGCTTTTCAAGCTTACATAATAGCTAATTTCTTTTTCTTTTATTGCATTTTCAATTGTACCGTTTTCAATTGGATTTAATTTAAAATCAAAAACACCGTTGTTTGTAAGATCAGCAAGTGATATTGCAAAATCATTTTCAAGATAAGTTTTTAGGGCATAATATGAACCTTGTTCATCATATTCTTTTTGGGCAATAAAACTGTAAATATAGCCAAACTCACCATATAAACTTGATACAATTGTTTCTAGGACGCTAGATAAGGGTCTTGAAGAGTTCATCATATCCCAAACCTGTTCAAGTGTAAGCAGGGTTTGGTTTGCAAGGCGTAATTCTTCAGTACGTTGTGCAATTTCTCTTTCTAGAACAACGTTTCTTTGGTAAACTTCGTAGACGTCTTTTGTTTCCTCTCCGATTTGACTTTCGACGTCTTTTAATTTTTTAGCTGATTGCGATATCCAATCTAAAATACCCATATACTGATTATACCTTAATTGTTGATATATATACAAGCAATTTTTATATTTTAATTAAAAATAGTTTAAATTATTGATTATAATGCTCTTTAATTGTAGTATTCTTGATTTAGTAAAGTAACTATGGAGTAAAAGATGTTAATAGAAGAAATTTTAGAGTTGGCAATTACAAAAAAAGCAAGCGATATTCATATATCTGCCAACTTGCCTCCAGTTTTAAGAATAGATGGAAAATTATTTAGGACAAATCTTCCTGTTTTATCTCCTGATGATGTTGAAACTATTATATTTCCTATATTATCCAATGAACAAAGAAGAGAATTGGAGCAAAATTGGGAGTTGGATTTTGGTTATGGTCTCCATGGTGTTGGAAGATTTCGTGTAAATGTATATAGAGATAAAGGTTCTTATGCAGCAGCCTTTAGGGCAATAAATTCAACTCCTCCAACTTTTGATGAATTGGGGTTGCCTGAAGTTATGAAAAAAATAGCTCAAAGACCAAGAGGATTAATTCTTGTTACAGGTCCTACAGGTTCAGGTAAATCAACAACATTGGCTGCAATGATTGATTATATTAATTCAACACGTGTAGATCATGTTCTAACAATTGAAGATCCGATTGAATTTATTCATCCTAGTAAAAAATGTATTATTCACCAACGTGAATTAGGTCAAGATACAAAATCAACGGCAAATGCGCTAAAATCAGCACTTCGTGAAGATCCTGATGTTATTTTGGTTGGTGAGATGAGAGACCTTGAAACAATGCGTTTGGCTTTAACTGCAGCTGAAACAGGGCATCTTGTTTTGGGAACATTGCATACCTCATCAGCTTCTCAAACTATTGATAGAATTGTGGATATTTTCCCTGAAGCTCAGCAACAGCAAATTAGATTGCAGCTATCAATAAGTCTTGTGGCTGTCTTTTCTCAGTGTTTATTGCCAAGGCTTCAGCCAAACGGCACAAAGAAAGGTCGTGTTTTAGCTCAGGAAATTATGATTGTAAATGGTGCAATAGCTAACTTAATTCGTGAACAAAAAACCGCTCAAATATATTCTGCAATACAAACAGGTATTGGAATGGGTATGCAAACCCTTGATATGTGTTTAAAAGATTTAGTGGCTAAAAAAATGGTGGATCCGTTGGATGCTGTGTCTAAATCTCAACGACCAGAGGAATTTAAGCGTTCAATTGGCATGGCAACGGGCGGAATGCACCAAATGTAACAATTGTTAAAAAAGTGTAAAATATAATAAAATATCTATTTGTAAAAAAATATATTCTTGTTACAATAGTTACATAAATAAAAATTAATTAGAATGTCCTTATTTGGGACATTCTATTAATAAGAGAAGATATTAAAATCAACCCTCAAGAAAGGTAGTTATAATGGGTATTAAAGGAAAAAACGACAAAATGGTAGTTCTTGCTTGTGAAGATTGCAAAGAAAGAAACTACACTACAACAAAAAATAAAAAAACAAATAAAGAAAGAATGGAACTAAATAAATATTGTCCAACTTGCAAAAAACACACTGTTCACAAAGAAACTAAGTAGTTTTTGCGCTTAATCAGTTTAACTAAATAAGCGTCCTTAGTTCAGTTGGTAGAACGTCGGTCTCCAAAACCGGATGTCGAGGGTTCGAGTCCTTCAGGGCGCGAATTTAGAAATATCACTATAAAGAAAGTATAAGATGGCAACAGATAAAAATAACCAAAATAACGATTTTAAACAAGCTATGATTACCTATTTCAAAGGTGTTAAGACTGAATGGTCGAAAGTGTCTTGGCCGACTAGAAAGCAAGTAATTGTTGAAACAGGTATTGTGCTTGTTGTTGTTATATTTTTTACTTTAGTAGTTTATTTTATGGATATTATTTTTAAAGCTCTTTTGGGTCTAATTAAGTAAAGGTTGTAAAATGACAGAAAAAGATAAAGAAATTCAAAATCAAGATTTAGCTCAAGAAAACGTTGAAGAAAACATCTATATCAGTAAAGAGCCAACTCATAATGTTGAAAAAGCTCCACAAAAAAGATGGTATGTTGTTCATACGTATTCAGGCTATGAAAATAAAGTAAAAGTAAACCTTGAAAAACGTATTGAATATATGAATATGGGTGAAAAAATCTTTAGAATTGAAGTTCCTCAAAAAACTGTTACCCAAGTACGTTCTGGCAAAAAGACCAAAAAAGAAGAAAAGATTTTCCCAGGATATGTTTTAGTTGAAATGATTATGGATGATGATTCTTGGTATGTTGTAAGACATACTGCAGGTGTTACTAAGTTTGTTGGAACTGCAAAAAAACCAATTCCTGCAAAAGATTCAGAAATTAAGAAAATCATCCACAGAGGTCAACAAACTACAGCTAAAATTGAACTTGATGTTAAGGTTGGAGATAAAGTTAGAATTATTTCAGGACCTTTTGCAGAATTTATCGGTGATATTACAGAAGTTTATCCTGATAAATCTAAATTAAGAGCTATGGTGTCTATATTTGGTCGTGAGACACCTGTTGAATTGGAATATAAACAAATTCAAAAAGTATAGTAAGTGCATTAGTGGAAGGATTTCAAATCCGCAATTACCACGAAAGGAGAATAAAATGGCACCAAAATCAAACAAAAAAATTACCGGTAAAATTAAATTACAGATTGAAGCCGGAAAAGCTAATCCATCACCACCTGTTGGTCCTGCTTTGGGTCAAAAAGGTGTTAATATCATGGATTTTTGCAAACAGTTTAATGAAAAAACTGCTTCTCAAGCAGGTTACATTATTCCTGTTGTGATTGACGTATACGAAGACAGAAGCTTTGATTTTGTTATTAAATCACCTCCAGCTGCTGTTTTAATTAAAAAAGAATTGAATTTACCAAAAGGTTCTTCAGTTCCTAATAAAACAAAAGTTGGACAAATTACTCAAGAACAACTTGAAAAGATTGCAAAAATCAAAATGAATGATTTAAATGCTACAAGCCTTGAAGCTGCAGTAGAAATGATTAAAGGTACTGCAAGAGCTATGGGCGTTACAGTGGCTCAATAGTTAGATGGGAGGCAGAATAAACTGCCGCTAATTACCACATAAGGAGAAAAAAATGGCTAAATTAACCAAAAAACAAAAGAAAATAAAAGAAATGTTGGCAGATTTTACTCAACCTACAACTGCCATTGAAGCAATTAAAAAACTTCAAGAAGTTGCAAGCGCAACATCAAAATTTGATGAAACACTTGAATGCCATATGCGTTTAGGTATTGATGTAAAACATGCTGACCAACAAATCAGATCAACCACTGTACTACCTGCTGGTCTTGGTAAAGAAGTTAGAGTTTGTGTTATTGCTAAAGCTGACTTGGTTCAAGCTGCAAAAGATGCAGGCGCTAATGAGGCAGGAAGTGAAGAAATTATCGATAAAATTTCAGATGGTTGGTTCGAATTTGATACATTAATTGCAACACCTGATATGATGCCTAAATTAGGTAAATTAGGTAGAGTTTTAGGTCCTAAAGGCTTAATGCCAAACCCTAAAACCGGAACTGTTACAGTTGATGTTGCAAAAGCTGTAAAAGATGCTAAAGCCGGTAAAGTTGAATTTAGAGCTGACAAACAAGGCATGATTCACGTACCTCTTGGTAAAATGAAATTCTCAACTGAAGATTTAATGAAAAACTTTGCTACATTGGCAGACGCTGTTATTAAAGCTAAGCCATCTGCAGCTAAAGGTACTTATCTTAAATCTGTATATCTTTCAACTACAATGGGTCCTGGCATTAAATTGGATGCTAAAAATACACCTGCTGAAGTTAAAGAATATGTTGGTTAGTTTCAAAAATAAAATTCAAGAAAGCACAGCCTATGTTCATTCTAGGGCTGTGCTTTCAACATCTTTTCATTATATACATAAGAGATTTTTGTGGGGAATTTTTAAATGTATTGATGAAAAATTCTTTAAATTTCTTTTTGTTGGTGCTCTAAACACATTATTTGGTTATTTGGTGTATGCATTTTTAATAACAGTTGGTTTAAAGGCTAATTTGGCTTTATTTTTTCAATACATTTTGGGTGTATTATGGAATTTTAAAACTACAGGTTCAATAGTTTTTAAAAATAATGATAATAGATTGATTTTTAAATTTATCTTGAGTTATGTTTTTACATTTTCTATTAATAGCGTATTTTTAAATATTTTAACGAGATATATAAATGCTTATTTATCTCAGGCAATTTTGGTTCTTCCTGTTGCTGTTTTATCTTTTCTGATTTTTAAATTTTGGGTATTTAAAAAAAATAATTGTTAAGTTTTCTTAACAATTAAATCTTAAAATGACAATTTTATAAAACAAAAAAACTTTATTATAGTGTAGTTAATAACTACCAATTATTTATAAGACGAAGTAGTTTATAAATAGTTGCATCAAGCAAACGGATAAAATGCTATTAATAGGTTTATCTTAAGAAATTTGCATTGATTGAGTGGACTATTTAACAATAGCCAAGGAGAACAAAACAACTTTAAAAAGCCTCAAAGGATAACTTTTGAGGCTTTTTATCAATTGTTTTGAGTAGTTTTGTATATATTAATTATAATTTTTCTAAAAATTTAAAAACTCAGATAAAGTCAAATTAAAAGCTTTGGCGATTTTGTTTAACTTGCTAAAAGTTACATCATTTTGGGCTGTTTCAATATTACCCAATGTGGAACGTGCAATTTGAGCTAAATCGGCTAAATCGTCTTGAGTATAGTTATTTAGCTTCCTTAGCTCTTTTATTCTGGCTGCTAATTTTTGCAAAAGCACCTTGTCCATATTTAAATTGTCCGCTATAATGACAAGGTAAACAAACTGCACCACGGACAAAATATATGTTTAAAATAAATGATTATTCCTTAAAATCAAATAAATCTTTAACTTCAACACCTAAATTATCAGCAATAATTTTTAATTTTGTAACTGTAACATCAGTTTTTGCTAATTCAATTAAACTTATCATGGCTCTTGAAACGCCATTAATGCCTATATCATCTTGTGTTAATTTTCTTTCTTGTCGAAGGGTTTTTAGGTTTTTTGCTAGTTTTTCTAAAAATGGTTTGTTCATTTTTAAATTGTTAGCCATACTAGCATTATCTACAACTAGCACCACTAGCAATATTAAAGGATAATATATGTTCACTAAAAAAATATTGATAGATTTAGATGGCGTATTGAATGAATATGGGTATGAAAAATATGATGAAAATTATATCCCGCCTATAAAAGTTGGAGCTTATGATTTTATTGAAAAATTATCTAAAAAAGCTGAACTATATCTTTTTACTTCAAGAAATCTTATGCTTGCCACAAAATGGTTAATTAAAAATAATTTAGATAATTTTTTTAAAGATGT
>CALURR010000112.1 GCA_944323195.1 Candidatus Gastranaerophilales bacterium | reverse complement strand
TTAAAACGCCATCTAAATCTATCAATATTTTTTTAGTGAACATATATTATCCTATTAAATGGACTGTCATTCCTGTTATTAATAGCTAAATAATAACATAATTGGAATATGAGTCAAGAACTTAGACAAATTTTAGCAAAAAATATAGAAAAATTAAGAATAAAGCGAAAATTAAGCAAAGAACATCTGTCTTTAATTTTGGGTGTAGATAATTCTTATATTTCTAAATTAGAAAAAGGAAAAATAAATATTACTTTAGATAAAATAGAATTGCTTGCAAATTATTTCGAAATTAAACCATATTTATTATTAAAATAAAGTATTCGATTTTTAACTATATACCAATTTTTATGCTAAAATTATTTTATGAATGAATTATTAATGCCGGCTGGTAGTATTGAAAAAATGAAGTATGCGTTTAGCTATGGAGCTGACGCAGTTTATCTTGGGCTTGTGGATTTTTCTTTGAGAGCTTTAAGAAAAGGTGAACTTATTGATGAAACAAACCTAAAAACTGCTGTTGAAATAGCGGACAAATTAAATAAAAAAGTATATTGTACTCTAAACATTTTTGCTTACGATAACGACATAGATAAACTCTATCAAACTCTTGATGTTATAAAAGAAGCCAGACCTCATGCACTTATTATAAGTGATTTTGGCATATATCGAGTTATTAAAAATAATATACCTGATATTGATATACATATTTCAACTCAAACAAACATTTTAAATTCTGAAGCTGTTAAATTTTGGCGAGATATGGGCGCTACAAGAGCAATTTTAGCAAGAGAATTATCTTATAGTCAAATTGAGAAAATAAGAAAAGAAGTTCCTGATATTGAGCTTGAAATGTTTATCCATGGCGCTCAATGCATGGCTTATTCCGGCAGATGTTTATTATCTGACTATATGACAGATGGAAATAGAAAAGCCAACCAAGGAAATTGTGCACAGGCTTGTCGATGGAGCTACAAATTACTGGAAGAAACTAGACCAAACGAATATTATGAAATAGTTCAAGATGACAAAGGCAGCCATATTATGTCAACAAAAGACCTTTGTCTTGTAAGGCATATTAAAAGATTATGTGACTTGGGAGTTGACTCATTTAAGGTTGAAGGAAGAACAAAGAGCCTTTATTATGTTTCAGCTGTCGCTAAAACTTATAGGCAAGTTATTGATGGAAAAATGAGTTCTGAAGTTGCTTTTGAGGAGTTGAAAAAAGTAGGTAACAGAGGCTATTGCGAAGGGTTTTTTGGCGGAAACCATGATTCTGGCTGTTATTCTTATGATATTTCAAAAGGCTTAGCCGGAGCTGATTTTTTGGGAATAGTTCAAAAAACAATTGATGAAAATACTTTTGAATTGTTGATAAAAAATAAAATATTGTTAAATGATGAAGTTGAAATTATTACTCCAAAATATTCAACTTTGGCTCGAGTTGAGAAAATATTTCACAATAAAAAAGGTGAAGCGGATAGAGCTAACACAAATGATGAAATAAATATCACATTTAATTGTGATAGCGACGAATGGAAAAAAGAAGCCGATTTTGCACTTGTTAGAACAAAAGGGATGAAAGAATTTTAGTTTATGTTTTTAGAGCCTGATTTTAATCTTGAATCTATTTATGATATTGATATAGCTGAATTAAAAAGTGTTGGGATAAAATTAATTCTTTTTGATTTAGATTCAACCCTTATGAAATCAAAAAGCGGAAAATTTTCTTTTAAAACTTTGCAATTTTTAAATGATTTAAAAGCAAATTTTCATCTTGCAATTGTAACTAACAATAAAAAAGAAGATTATATTAATTTAGCTAAATCGCAAATTGATATTCCTGTGTATAAAAAAAAAAAAAAGCCGGATACAAAAGTTTTATTTAAAGCTTGTTTTGATTTTGGTGTTGAGCCAAATAAGGCTGTTATGGTTGGAGATAGGCCTTTGAGTGATATTTTGGGTGGCAAAAGAGCAGGAATGGCAACAATATTGGTTGATTCAATATCAAAAGACGAAGAAAATTTTATTGTTCGTTTTGCAAGGTTTATAGAAAGACTAGTTATTAAAAAGTAATTTACATAAATTAATATTGATGCTGAAAAGCGCAAATTATATTTTTTTCTTGTTTTGTACTGATAAATATAAATTATATTTATATAATTTATGAAAAAAGCGATACAAGAAAGGAATAAAATAATTATGTATTCAATGACTTTTAAAAAGCCATCGGTTAGTGTTGTGCGTGTAGTTATTATTGAGGATTATAAATTAACGAGAGTCGGCTTAAAATGCGCTCTTGATAAAATAGGCGATATTGAAGTTGTGGCTGATGCACAAAATGCAAAAACGGGGATAGAGCTTGTTAAAAAATTTCATCCTGATGTTGTGTTAATGGATTTGGGTTTGCCGGGGATGAACGGTTTTGAAGCTATGGAGATAATAAAAAAGGTGTCTTGTGAAACTAAAATTATTATTTTGACTGCTCATGACAGCGAAGAAGATACAAGAAATTCTTTTAATTTTGGGGCAAGTGCTTATTGTTTAAAAGATATTGATCCTTTAACATTATCTTGTGTTATTAAAAATGTTGCAAAAGGTGCTTTTTGGGCTGATTCTGCTGTTGCTGATACTGTATTTAAGATGTTTGAAAAACCAAAAATGAGATTTGAACATGGTTATTATTCTAAAAATATAAACATGAAATTAACTCCAAGAGAAAATGAGGTTTTGAAATTGTTGGTTGAAGGTAAATCTAATACTGAAATTGCAAAAGAACTTTTTGTTTCAACACATACAGCTAAAGCCCATGTTTGTTCAATTTTGCA
>CALURR010000111.1 GCA_944323195.1 Candidatus Gastranaerophilales bacterium | reverse complement strand
AAAGGAAAAGAATATCAAATCATATAAAATATTAAGGCGGAGATAATCTCCGCCTTTATTTATTAATAACTATTTAAGTATGAATCAAGTTCCCATTTTGTAACATTTGTTCTATATCTATCCCATTCAATATTTTTAGCTGTTACAAATTCATTTAAAATATGTTCGCCTAAAGAATCCTTAACAACTTCATCTTTTTCCAATAGCTCAACAGCTTCAATCAATGTTCCCGGAAGTGAATCAATTTTAGCTTTTTTTAATTCCTTAGGAGTCATTTCATAAATATTTTCTTCAACTTGCAATGGTGGTTCAATTTTATTTTCAATACCATCTAAAATTGCGCCCAAAATTGCTGCTAAGGCTAAATATGGGTTACAAGAAGGATCCGGAGAACGCAATTCAATTCTTGTTGCAACACCACGTTTAGCAGGAACTCTAATTAATGCTGAACGGTTAGCTAAGCTCCAAGCTAAATAAACAGGTGCTTCATACCCTGGAACAAGCCTTTTATAGCTATTTACAATCGGATTTGTAATAGCAGTAAATGATTTAACGTGTTTTAATACGCCGCCTATTGAATATAGCGCTTCTTTTGACAACTGAAAATCTCTTTCAGGAGCGTAGAAAAGATTTTTGCCATCTTTAAATAAAGATAAATTACAGTGCATACCAGAACCGTTTATGCCAAAAATTGGTTTTGGCATAAATGTTGCATGTACTCCATATTCAGCAGCAATACTTTTAACAACATATTTAAAAGTAATAATATTATCTGCTGTTGTCAATGCGTCAGCATATTTGAAATCGATTTCATGTTGACCATCAGCAACTTCGTGGTGTGATGCTTCAATTTCAAAATCCATAGCTTCAAGAGTGCCAACTATATCTCGTCTTATGTCTTCAGCTAAATCAGTAGGAGCTGCGTCATAATATCCGCCTTTGTCATGTGGAATTGTGGTTGCTTCGCCTTTTTCGTCCAATTCAAATATGAAAAATTCAGCCTCAGGACCAACGTTCATTTTATAGCCCATTTTTTCGGCTCTTGCAATCATTCTTTTTAAATTACATCTAGGACAACCTTCAAAAGGAGTGCCATCGGCATTATGAATATCACAAATAATTCTTGCAACATTTTCTCCATCTCTTTCACACCAAGGTAAAATCATAAATGTATCAAGATCAGGGAAGAAATACATATCAGATGTTTCAATACTTCTAAAACCCTTAATTGAAGAACCATCCAACATAATTTCATTATTTAAAACCTTATTTAGCTGGCTGATTGGTAATGAAAGGTTTTTAATTGTGCCGTTAATGTCACAAAATTGAAGTCTAATAAATCCTACGTTGTTTTCTTCGCATAGCTTTACGATTTTCTCTTTTTTTGATTTGGTATCTGACATATTTCCTCCTTAAATACCTGTTTGTTTTAATTTTTATCCGAACTGCTTATTTTGTCAAAAGAACAATACTAAAAATTAAAAACTCGATTGTAAAATCATATATGAAAAATTTAAAAAACCGAATTTTTTTTATAAAAATTTAATATCTTTAAATTATTTTTTGAAAAAAAATTCCAATTTCTTTTCAAAACCAGAATTTTCACATCAAAAAAATTAATTTTTAAAAAACTTAATATTTTATTTAACTAAAAAAGTTGCAACATAATCATCATCTAAATCCATATCGATAATTTTATATGCACAATTGTTAGAATAACTTTCAGTGATTATATTATAAATCCCATGGATTTTTTTCTCATCATTATCACCATAATGCCCCGAAACAATCATTTTTACGTTATTATGCTTCATCAACACTTCAATATAATTTTCTAATTTTGCCGTTTGAAGCCATTGAGATTTTGTTAGAGTAATTGGGAAATGTTGCAGAATTATTACTTTTTCATCTTTGTATTCACTCAGGGTTTTATCAAGCCAATCAAGCTCAGCTTTTGTATAATAACCGTTTGTTGATTGGAAATATTCTTTAGAACCATCCATCACAACAAACACATATCCATTCTTTTTGAATACATAATTTGGCTTTGAACTATGCCTAAAAAATAATGCTCTTTTAACCCTTTTAAGATAATAGTTTTTATCTATCCCGTTTGAAGCAAAAACATCATTTGAGCCCAACAAAACATAGCATCTTTTATTTACTTTTTTTAAAAGATATAAAAAAGTATTTAAGTTATCTATATTAGCCTTAGAAATATTATTCCCGCCAAAAACTACAAAATCAATATCAGAATATTGATTTATTTCCTCAATTGTCTTTTGAAGCAAATACGCATTTTTAGTATTTAAATTAACATCTGTAATATGAATAAATTTAACCTCTTTTGAAAAGGCTGTTAAACTCGCAAAAAACATCAAAAATAAAAATATTTTAAATACTAATTTCATACACTATAGAATAATATAAAAACGCATTTTTTAACAAATCTAAAATGCAAGTTATTTACAAAATGTTAAAATGTACTCTTTTAAAATGGTGTTTTTGATTTTTTCTTGATAATATAAATCTGCCCCAAAAAACTAGAAAGGGTTTACACAGAATGAACAAACTATTTACCGTACTTTTGACAACTTTATTTTTTACACTAAAAGCTCAAGCAATGAATGTGGATGCATTTATGGATAAACACATAGCTCCAATTTCAGACGCTATTGCAAGTGTAATTTTTTATCCAATCAACTTTTTTGGAAATAAAGTTCCCCTAATTATTTTCTGGATTTTATTTGCAGGAATATTCTTTACCATTTATTTTAGAGGAATATGCGTTTGGGGTTTCAAACACGCAATTGAACTCATTGTAAAACCATCAAAACACTCTAATGATGATACATCAAATAATTGCGGTGAAGTATCTTCATTTCAAGCATTAGCAACAGCCCTATCAGGTACAATTGGAATTGGTTCAATTGCTGGTGTTGCTATTTCAATTTCAATCGGAGGCCCCGGAGCTGCGTTTTGGATTTTTGCAGGTGCTCTTTTGGGAATGTCTATAAAATTTATTGAAGCAACTTTGGCTGTTAAGTATAGAAGATTTAATGAAGACGGCTCAATATCAGGCGGACCTATGCACTATATTGCCCATGGACTTACAAGAAAAAAACTAAGATGGCTTGGTCAACCGTTATCTGTTTTATTTGCAATTCTTTGTATAGGCGGTGGTATCACTGGCGGCAATATGATTCAAGTCAACCAATCAACTCGTCAAATTATTTTTATGACAGGTGGTGCTGACAGCATATTAAACGGATGTGCTTGGCTTGTCGGACTTGTAATAGCAATATTAATCGGGCTTGTTACTGTTGGCGGTATTAAAAGTATAGCTAAGATTACAACAATTTTAGTTCCCACAATGTGTGCTATGTATATCATTTCGGGTTTAATTGTAATATTAGCAAATATCGTTCATATCCCAAGTGCAATTCTTTTAATCTTAAGAGAAGCATTTCACCCAACAGCAGTTGCAGGCGGGGTTTTTGGAACAATAATAATAGGTTTAAGACGCTCTGTTCAATGTAACGAAGCAGGAACAGGGGCAGCTGCTATTGTATATGCGGCAGCTCAAACAAAAGAAGCGGTATCACAAGGCTTTGTTGCATTATTAGAAACATTCTTAACGGGTGTTTTATGTTTATTTACATCTTTTGCAATTATATTCTCAAACACTTGTACACATGCTGCACATGAAATCTCAGGAATTGAGCTTGCTTCAAGAGCATTTCAATCAGTAATTCCATTTTTCCCAATAATTCTATCTATAATTGCAATATTATTTGCAATTTCAACTCTAATATCTTGGGCATATTATGGACAAAAGGCTTGGACGTTTTTATTTGGCGAAGGCAAAAAACGCGCACTTGCATTTAACTTAATTTATTGCGTATTTATTGTTATAGGCTCAGTTATGAATGTTAAATCAGTAATCGAAATAACCGATGCTATGATGGTTGCAATGTGTGTACCAAATATTATTGCACTGTATATCCTATGCTCTGACGTAAAAGATGATTTAATAGACTACTGTAAAAGATTTAGTTTAGGTAAAAAAATCTTTATAGCAGAAGAAAATAAATAAAACAAAAACCCGAGGCTAATGACTTCCTCGGGTTTTTAATAATCTTATTAACTAAACTAATTATTAATAATTTTATTAACAGCTTTAGTTAATCTTGATTTTTTTCTGGCTGCAGTATTTTTATGTAAAATACCTTTACCTGCTGCTTTATCGCACAATTGATACACTTTAGCTAATAACGCATTTAATTCAGCTCTATCTTCACTTTTAGCGCAAGCTAAAACTTTTTTAACAGCTGTTTTAATTGATGTTTTAAATGCAGTGTTTCTTTCAGTGTTTCTTTGAGCAATTAAAACTCTTTTTTTTGCAGATTTAATATTTGCCATTTTTCTTTCCTTTCACAAAAATAACTAACGTTATCTGCGAGGTTTGAGTGAGTTATCTATATAATACGCAAAAATAATTTTTTTTGCAATTAACATCTAAAATGTTAAAATGATTTTACTATGATTAAAAACAATTCTAAAAAAGCCCTTGAAATATTTAATTCAATAAAAGAATTTAATCTTCCGAAAATCAAAGAATATTTTAAAAACTGCGAAGATTTTATTATCAATATTGAAAATATAACCTCCTTTAAAAATAATCTTAAAGGCTTTAGCTACGCTCACTATGAAATTAACCAAGATGAACAAGGAAATATAAATTCTGCAACAATTTATATAAAATTTCCTAATGATGAAAAAGAAGAACTACAAGTTTTATCAGCTATTGCCCATGAATATACACATATACTTCAGCGAAAAAATGATGAAACATATTTTGGCTTAAAAAAACATCTTGATAATAAAGAAGATATTAAAATAATTGAACATTTTGCTTCTTTAGCTTTTTTAGATTTAGAACAATACTTTATAGAATATCTGCTAAAAAATAATGATTTTAAAACGATTTTAAATAAACACTTATCAAAAAATACGCATTTTAATTTTGACGAAATAAATATATTGTTAAAAGATGAAATTCCAAAAGTTTTTAAAAACATAATTAAAAACACGCTTGATATGCTTTATCACAATAATTATTTATCAAATGAAAACGATAAATACAAAAAAGCAATTGCAGAATACTTTTTAAATCTATCCAATATGGAAAAAGAAGCAAAGCAAATTTCCTGCGACAGCTTTGAAATTTTAAATAATGACAGCTATTATGAAATTTTCAACGAAAATATTTCAAAAATAATCTATGAAAATTTTTACAGTCATTTAAAAACTAAGGCTTGCCTTTTTTAATAAAAAAGCAAGCCTTGTGGAGAGAAAATTAAAATTAACTAACTATTAGCC
>CALURR010000110.1 GCA_944323195.1 Candidatus Gastranaerophilales bacterium | reverse complement strand
TAAAATTCCTGCTTTTTGGATTTTTTTCTTAAATCTTTTAAGAGCTGATTCGATACTTTCATTTTCACGAACACGAACTTCCGGCATTGTTTTCACCTCCTTTTTAGGAACTTTTCTACTTTGTATCATCAATGCTAACATGGTAAAAAAAATACGTCAATTAGGCATTTATATTTATTTAAAACATGTAACGGAAGTTTTTTGCTCTTTTGGATAAAATTATAGCCAAGAAGAAAGACCTATTGAAATTATAGATAGTAATAATGCGCCTAAAAATGCACTTAAAAAATTATCAACTTCAACACCTTTTACTAAATATGAAACAAACATAAATAATAATGCGTTGATGAATAATATTGATATGCCTAAAGTTAAGACATTTATAGGCAGTGCTAAAAACATTAAAACAGGTTTAATAAATAAGTTTACAAGCACAATTGCAATTGAAGCAAAAAATGCACTTAAAAAACTTGAGATGTGTATCCCTGGGATTATCCAGCCTGTAAATAAAAGTGCAGTTGATAAACCAAGTAATTTTAATAAAATAGCAAACATAATTTTTTTCCTTTTTTATTTTATAATTGCATATTTTATTTTGTTTTTAATTGGCTTATTGGCTAATTTTATAATTCAGTACAAATTCAACATCTTTATCGCCTCTTCCTGATAGGTTTACAAGGATTTTTTTGTTCTTGTGTTTTTTTGCCAATTCAATAGCGTAAGCAACTGCGTGAGAACTTTCAAGCGCTGGGATTATTCCTTCTGTTTTTGATAATTCAAAAAATGCGTCTATTGCCTTTTTATCATCTATCGTTTTATATTGCGCTCTTTTAATATCTTTTAAATAACAATGTTTAGGCCCGACTCCGGGGTAGTCTAATCCGCTTGCAATTGAATAAGCGTCTTTGATACTTCCTTTTTCATCTTGCAAAACTTTACATTTAAACCCATGGATAACTCCATCTTTTCCATAAGTCAAACTTGCGGCATTTTGCCCTAATTTCTCTCCTTTTCCTAATGGCTCAACTCCAATAAGGTTTGTATTTATATCATCAATAAAGCCATTAAATATACCGATTGAATTAGACCCTCCGCCAACGCAAGCTACTACATAATCAGGCAGGGTGTTTGTTAATTCAAGAAATTGACTTCTTGCTTCTTTGCCTATAATAGATTGAAAATATTCAACAATCATAGGAAATGGATGTGGCCCAACAATAGAACCAATAGCATAAAGTGCTGTTTTGTATTCATTTTTGTAGGCAATAAAAGCTTCATCCACTGCTTCTTTTAGAGTTTTTTGTCCTGATTTGACGCTTATTATATTTGCGCCTAAAATCCTCATTTTATCTACATTGGGTTTTTCTTTTATAATATCAATTTCACCCATATAAATATCACATTCAAGCCCTAATAAGGCTGCTGCTGTTGCTGTTGCAACACCATGTTGACCGGCACCGGTTTCAGCTATAATCTTTTTCTTGCCCATTTTTTTAGCTAAAAGAGCTTCCCCTAGCGAATGGTTGATTTTGTGGGCGCCTGTGTGATTTAAATCTTCTCTTTTTAGATAAATTTCAGCCCCATATTTTTTAGATAAATTTTTAGCGAAATACACCGGACTTGGTCTGCCCGCGTAGTATTTTAAAAGATAATTCAGTTCATTAATAAAATTTTTATCTTCTTTTAGTTTATTAAATTCATCAGCTATTTTATTAAATTCTTTTTTTAAATCTTCATCAATATATTGACCGCCGTATGCTCCAAAAAAGCCATCTTTATTTGGTAATTTATTTATGTTCATTTTCTATTTCCCTTATCAATCTTAAACTAATCGCATTTTTATTTTTTAAAATTTTAGCTCCTCTTGTGATTTTACATAAGCTGACATTGAGCCTAGTTGCAATATCTCTTTGGCTAAAATTTTGGTTTAACATTTTTAAAATACGCCATCGATTTGATAAGGTTGAAATTTCTTTTTCAGTCAAAATTTCAGTCAAGAAAGCATTAATTTCTTCCACTGTTAATTTTGCTATTGAGTTTGAAATTTCTTTTAGTGTGTTCATATTTACCTTGTTTCTATTTATAGAAACACTATAAAAGAAAAAAATGTTTCTGTCAATAGAAACATAGATATTTTTTTATTATATAATATTTTAAAAAGAGGTAAATTATGTCTATAGAAAAAGTTAGAGAATATTTTAAAAAGTTTAATATTGAAAATAAAATTAAAGAATTTAGTGTTTCATCTGCTACGGTTGAACTTGCAGCAAAAGCCTTGGGATGTGATGAAGCAAGAATAGCTAAAACTTTATCTTTTAAGGTTGACGAAACTCCTATTTTGATTGTTACAGCAGGTGATGTTAAAATTGACAATTCAAAATATAAAACAAATTTTCATAAAAAAGCTAAAATGTTACAATATGACGAGGTTGAACCCTTGGTTGGTCATAGAGTTGGCGGAGTTTGTCCTTTTGCGGTTAATGATGGAGTTAAAATTTATCTTGATAATTCCTTAAAGCGATTTGAAACGGTTTTTCCTGCTTGCGGAAGTGCAAATTCAGCAATAGAGCTTACTATAGATGAGCTTGAAAAATATTGTAAATATGTTAGTTGGGTTGATGTTTGTAAATTAAAAGATTAAGCCAATTTTAGCGCTAACTTTATAGCTTCAACCATACTGGATTCATCTGCAATATTTTTTCCCGCTATATCATAGGCTGTACCTGATGAGGGCGATGTTCTTATAATATCAAGCCCTATAGTTGTATTAATTGCCCTATCAAAAGCTATTGCTTTTACTGGGCATAATCCTTGGTCGTGATAACAAGCTAAAATAGCGTCATAGCTTAATTTTTCGCCAGAAAGATATTCTTTTGCAACCTTTGCAAAAAGGCTATCGGCGCTTTTAGGATAGGTTATATTGATATTTTCTTTGTTTAGAATTTCAACTGCAGGATTTAAAATCTCAATTTCTTCTCTGCCTAAAATTCCTCCTTCGCCACAATGAGGATTAAGAGCGCAAAGAGCGATTTTAGGAGATTGAATATTGTATTTTTTAATTAAAAAATCATTTAAAATTTTTGTTTGAAAAATTATGTTATCAATAGATAAATGTACGTCTTTTAAGGCACAATGACGAGTTAAGAGCATAACCTTTAATTCATTTGCTATAAAAATCATTTGTGCTTTTTGATTATCGTGTTTTAAAAGATTTTCTATAACTTCAGTTTGACCATTAAAATAGTAGCCTGATTTATGAAGTTCCAATTTTGAAACAGGGGCGGTAACAAGCCCTTTTATAATGCCTTTTTTAGCTAAATCGCAAGCGGTTTTTAAGGATTGATAGCAAAAAGTGCCGTTTTCTTTTTCATTTATTTCTAAAAAATCATAATCAACATCAATTTTTTCGCCAATTATTAAAATATCTTCTTGGTTTATTGAAAGCTTATCCAGTGCTTTTTTGGTGATTTCTTTTCCAATACCAAACTTATCACCTGTTGTTATTGCTATTTTATATTTTTTCATCTTAATCCTTTTGATTATTTTAATTTATCAAAATAATTTAAAATATCGATTAATGTTGTATTTGAGCCAAAGTTGCCTGATTTTGTGATTATTATTTTGCCATGAATATCCATACACAAAGGTATTGCAGGCATTATGGCATCAAGAATTTCTAAATATGTGCAATCAATTTTTTTAGCACATTTGAATGAAGTTTCTCCGCCTATGGTGATTAAAATAAATTTACTTTTTAGATTTATTTCATAACACAGTTTTGCTAAAAAATTTGTTATAATGCTTGGAAAATCGCATTTTGCAATTCCTGCGTCAATAAGTTCATCTTTGGCTTCTTCAAGATGGATTTCATCTTTAATATCCGAGCAATGAACAACAACATCAATTCCTTCATTTAATTTTGAAGAAATATTGTTAATCATATCTTCATTTATGCCTGAAATTATGTCTTTTGTTTTTAGGTCAACAAAGAATATATTTTTATTTTCTTCTTTTAATTTTTTAATTTGATTATAGGTCAATTGCGTTGCTGAGCCTGAAATAATAAGTCTTGCAATGTTTGGAATGTGTTCAATCGGATGATTTATAATGTCTTCGCCGATATTTTTATTTAAGGCATTTGCCAAACCTGCGCTTCCGCAAGGAAGAATGTCGTAATTGCATTTATCAATAGCAAGGGCAATTTGTTCTAAATCTGTATTTGATGTTGCATCTAAAATCAAAATTTTCTTACCCTTTTGAATTAATTTATTAATTTTTAAAGTAATCGGGCCTGCCCCTTTTGTAACGGTGTTTAGCTCAATTGTGTCAATTAAAGAGGTAATTTGAGAATTTAAATCTTTTTTTAAAATATCAGGGATATATGATTCATAAATTGGCGCTTTAGGGTCAAGTGCACATTGTGTTCTTTCAATTGGTAAGCCATTTAATAATTGATAACCGCCTACGGTTGATCTTCCTTCTTCAATGTAGGCCGGAGCGATTATAACAGCATCTTTTTTGGAAACTTCAAGCAATGTTACAATTTCAGCGCCAGTATTACCTCTTAGGGTGGAATCTATTTTTTTATAGAAATTTTCAATATTTAAGCTTTTGGATAATTTTTCACTTATGGTTGCAACTTTTTCAACGGCTTCAGTCTTATCTATGTTTCTGCTTTCGGTTGAAACAGCCCAAATATCAACATTGTTTTCTTCACTGAAATTGTAATCGCAATCGATGACTATCCTTGTTGAGCAGCCTTTTTTGAAATATTGCAAGGCGGTATCATTTGCACCTGTTAAATCGTCTGCGACTATTATTGTTGAATCAATTATTGCCATAACTATGCTTCCGGCGTTTGAGCGTCCTTTTTGCTTCCGATAAAGCTATAATCAGTGGCGTTTATAAGGTATCTTTCAACCATTTCGCCATCCGGTGCTTGCCATTTTGAAACCATTATTCTGCCTTCAACAGATATTAGAGCACCTTTTTTAATCCATTCTGCAGCAGATTCTGCTTTTTTGTCCCAAAGTTGGATGTTAAACCAATCAGCTTCTCTTTCTTTTGTTTTTGGGTTCCATCTATTTACTGCTATTGAAAAAGTTGTTTTACTTTTTCCGCTTTCAAAATATTTAATTTCAGGATCTTGTCCTACACGTCCAACCAAGATTGCGCTATTCATATTTAATCTACCTTTTTAAAATCTTAAATAAATTATATTATGCAAAACTTAGTTTTGCAAATAAACTTTAGCATAAGCACATTTTGTGTCTGAAATGGTTGAATATACTATTCTTACTATTTCGTCAGAAACTATATCAACTCGTGAATATGTTATTTCATTTTCTTTTTTTAGAGTGTCATTAAATTTTTTTAACTTCAACATGCCATATTCTTTGTTTCCTTGGCTAAATAAAAGCATTGGTTCATTATTAACCATTTTTTCTTGAATTTTATAATTTCCTAATGGAATTATATTTCCATCACTGCCTATTACTGAAGCAACTAGTTTAATGTAGTATACTCCGTTTTTAATATCTTGAATGGCTTTTAATTCTCCGCCATAATCAATTTCTTTATCTTGCCCTTTTGCTTGAGGTTCAACTCCATATTTCCTGCCAAATAAAAATGCCTTTACTTTTCCCATAAATCCGTCTTCTATGGGTTGAGGTGTTAATCTGTTTATTGTGTCGTCAAATTCTTTATTTGTTACAGGTTTGATACCATCAAAAGCTGTGTCTATGAAATTATAATCAACATCAAGCATTTCGGCTTTAGTTGATATTGTGGTAATGAATAATAATAAGATAATAAAAAACTTTTTCATAATAAAATTATTAATGTTTTTTTCTTTAATGTAAAGCTAAATTGCTTTTTGTTCAATATATTTACTATTTTTAGTCGAGATAGTATAATATAAATTATGAATATTCTTCTTGTAGTGGGATTAGTATTATTTGCTTGTACAATCACATGGATTTATGTGTTATTTGTGACAAGCACTGTAAATGAGAAAAAAAAGGAAGAGCCTCCAAAAGAAGCACACTATGATGATGCTTTGGATAGGTGTAAAAAACTTTTTAATCAAGGCATGCATGCTGAATTGCAGCGTTATGCCCAGCGTGAATTGTCTAAAAATTATGGCGATGTTGAACTAAGAAGAATTTTAGCTCAATCATTAATGCTTTCAGGTAATGAGCAAATGGCTATTATGCACTATGAGGCTATTTTATCTATTGCTCCGTACGATATTAAAACCCAAGAATTATTGGCTCAATATTATTGCGAAAATGGTCCAAAATCTCGAGCAATTGAGCTTTATGAGCAAATATTGCTTTATGATAATGGAAATGTTCATGCTGTTGAGATGTTATCTAAATTGTATGAAGAAACCCAAAATTATGAAAAGGCAATTGAAACATATAGTTTGTTGTTAGATGCCGAAGTTGATGAACAAAAGAAAATCGAGCTTGAATACACATTGGCTGATTTATATATAAAAACAGGTGATAATGAGAAAGCTTTTGAGTCATATGAGGTTATACATAAAAGTGATCCCGAAAATCTTGAAATAATGATTGTTTTGGCTGATTTAGCTTATAAAAACTCTTATTGGCAAGATTGCCTTAAATACTATAAAAAAATCATTGCAATTGTTGGGGATGATTTTGAAATATTGGAAAAAATTGCCCAAATTCAAGTTACTCTTGAAAATTGGTCTGAAGCAGTTAGCGCTTATAAGAAAATCATTTCTCTTGAAGATTCCGATAGTGTAAATTATTTATATCACCAAAATGAACTTTGTAATGCAATGCTTAAAAATAAACAATATGACGAAGCAATCGATCTTTTAAAAGATTTATTGGCTCAAAACCCAAGAGAGACATCTTTTGCTTTTACTCTAGCTCAAGCATATACAATGATTGGCGAATTCAGAATTGGCGTGCAACTATATAATAAGCTTTTAGAAGATTTACCTCCTGAACAAGGTGATATTATAATTAAGTATATTTCAAATTTGATTTGTGCTTGGGCTCAAGATTTATTTAAAAAAGGTGATTATAATCAGGCTTTTGACAAATTTTTTGAAGCTCTTAAATATAATGAAGAAAATGACGAAGTTTATTTTGAATTGGGAAGATGTAATTATCATATTAAAAGTTTCCAAGATGCTATTGCTCACTTTAAAAGAGCTATTTCAATTAAACCGCAAAATTCAATGTATTATTTTGGGCTTGGTTGTGCTCAAGATGAATTGGGCAATGTAAAAGCGGCCAAGCAGGCATTTTTTGACGCAATAAATATTGACCCTATGAACATAAAAGCAAGAATTGCTTATGCAATTTCATTAACAAAAGAATTAGAATATGCTCAAAGTATTGAACAATTTTCTGAAGTATTAAAATATATTCCTGATAATGCAGACACATTATATAATCTTGCATTAGCTTATGAACTTGTAGGGGATATTGAAAGAGCAATTAAATTTTATAAAAAGGCAATAGATGTGGATAGTGAACACAAAGAAGCAAATCATAACATTGAATTGCTTTTAGGTGAACCGTATTCACCGCATAAAGATATTGAATATATTGATGATACCCCTGTTGCAGAAGAAAAACCTCAAGAAAATCAAGAAGTTATTGATGTTGAAGAGGTTCAAGAGCAAGTTGAGGAAATACCTTCTGAAGATAGTTCTGAAGCTCCTGTCAAAGAGGATATTCAAGATAATTCTCAAGATAGCATGTTTAGCTGATTACAAAAACAATCAACCAACTTTTATTGTCCTGATTGAAGACAATAAAAATTTAGTATATTCATCTTCTGGATTGTCAAAAAGTTCTTGAGTTGGTTTAAATTCAACAATTTCGCCTTTATTCATAACAGCAATTTTATCGCTTAAATATCTTACGAGGTTTAAATCATGAGATATAAAAAGAATGGTTAAATTTAATTTTTCTTTTAAATCAATTAAGAGATTAATAATTGAAGCACAAATGCTTACATCAAGAGCGCTAACCGGTTCATCAGCCACAATAAACTTGGGTTTTAAAATTAAAGCCCTTGCTATTGCAATTCTTTGACGTTGTCCTCCTGAAAATTCGTGGGGGTACTTTTCTAAATCTGCTTTTGAAATTCCAACAAGCTCGATTATTTCTTCTATTCTTTCTTTTTTATTTTTTTCTTTATGAATAATTAAAGGTTCCATTAGGGTTTCTTTAATTTTCATTTTGGGGTTTAGGCTTGAATATGGATTTTGAAAAATCATTTGAATTTTTTTTCTATATTCAAATGTTTCTTTTTTGTTGAAATTTAAAATATTTTTATTTTCAAAAAGAATTTCACCTTTTTCAGGTGTAATTAATTTTAAAATACAATTTGCTAAGGTTGATTTTCCGCAGCCTGATTCGCCAACTAATGAAACAATTTCACCTTTTTTTATATCAAGATTAATGTTCTTTAAAACAAGTTGAGAGTCTTTTTTGGGACTCAAAAAAGACTTCTCACTTTTATATGTTTTTTCTAAATTTTTAATTGAAATTAAAGTATCGCTCATTTTTTAATTATACCAGATATTCTTTAAGATATTGTGTTTCTTCAGATTTTCTTAATTTTTTCAAACTCTCCATTTCTATTTGTCTTATTCTTTCTTTTGAAAAACCTAAAATATTTCCTAACTCTTCCAGTGTCCTTACTTTTCTGTTGTTTATTCCAAATCTGTTTAGAATAATAAATCTTTCTCTGTTATTTAATAAGTTTAGTGCTGCATTTATATCTTTTTTAAAATCAATTTTTTCTATTCTTTGATTGGGCGCATTTTCGACAGTGTCTGCAATGTAGTCTTCTAAAGATAAATCTTGAGCAACAGGTGTGTCAAAGCTGATTGGCTCTTTGATTATAGAGTCTTTTGTTATTTGGACTTTTTTTACGGTTGTTTTTAAATATTTTGCCAATTCTTCGTCTGTTGGTTCTCTGCCTAAATCTACATTTAGTTTTATCATTGCTTTCTTTAGGTTTCTTATTTTGTCTCCCATATGTACAGGTATTCTGATTGAGCGAGAGCTGTTTGCAATTGCCCTTATGATTGTTTGTTTTATCCACCAAGTTGCATATGTTGAAAATTTAAATCCTTTTTTATAATCAAATCTGCTCGCTGCTTTAATTAAACCCAATGACCCCTCTTGCACTAAATCCATAAATAAAATTCCTTGACCTGTGTATTTTTTAGCTATAGAAATAACTAATCTTAGATTGGCTTGTATCAGTTTCTTTTTTGCGATTTGGGCTTCTTTTTGTGTTCCTTCTTTTATTTTTTTCCCTATTTCCTTTTCGTCCATCCGGTTTAAAAGTTTAATTCTGCTTATGTCTTTTAAATACATTTGAAGAACTTCGTCTTTATTTGCAATGATGTTAAAAGTTTTTATTTCATCTTGTTCTTGCTCTTCTTTTTCATTAACATCCATAAACTCATAATTATACTCAACATTCATTCCTCAACTCCATTATCTATCCTCACATTTTCCTTGACGAATGTGTAAAAAAATTTGTTTCATTAATATTAATTTTTGTAAAGTTGTACTATGAAAATAGCAATAAATTTTATTATTATTCTTTTAAAAAAATGTATTGAAAAGGATAGTGTTAAAATGATTGCACCGGTTAGATTTTGTGGAAATTACAGTAAAAACGAAGAAGTTATTAAAATACCTTCTTGGGTAAATGAACCTTATAGAAAACAAAGACAGCAAAGATTGCAAACACAATTAAAAGAAGATGAGTTTGTTCAAAATTCAAAAGCACAAAAACACTCTAAAAATGTTTCAAAAAATATTTTTTCAATGCAGCAGCTAGCGGCTATTGGTGCTGCAACTTTAGCTATGGCAGGGATGGTTGTTGTTCCGTCTGCTGTTAAAAATTCTTCAAAAGAACAAAATGAACCTGCTTCAAGTGTGGTTGTAGAAGTTCCAACACCAATTGCTGAACCCCAGATTGAGGAAATTCCAATCGAAACAGTCGAAGAAAAATATAACATTCCAGATTTTGAAATAAATTTAACAGATGAACAAAAAGCTTCTTTAGATAGTTTTTTGCAAAATTGGGCGGAAAATAAAGATATATATGAGCAAGTAGCATCTAAAACCAATGTTCCTGCTGAGTTGGTTGCTGCAATACATTGGCGAGAAAGCGGCGGAAATTTCAATGCCTATCTTCATAATGGAACAAAAATTGGAGAAGCTCTTGATACTATTAATGGTCCAAAAGTGTTCTATTCTTGGCAAGATTCAGCGCTGGACGCTCTGACAAATTATGGCGGCAATCCTGATAATATAATTCAAGATGATTTTCAGTCATATTGCGATTATGCAGAACATTATAACGGTATGGGATATAGCAAATATCATGATATGAATAGTCCTTATGTTTGGGCGGGAACTAACTTGTATACAAGCGGTAAATATGTACAAGACGGCAGTTTTGATCCAAATACTGTAGACAGGCAGCTTGGTGTCGCTGTTATGTTAAAAACTTTGCTTGAAAATAACGGTTAATTTATATTTTTTTACAATTATATTTATTTTTTATTAATTAATGGTATAATTAATTTGTGAATTACTTCACGCTGGTTTTTATAAGATTTGAAACTGGGACGCACGAACAACGTTGCGTTCCTGTTTTATATCAGGGATAAAATATGAAAGACGTATTTAATAAAAGAGAAGTAGTTGAAACGATAATTCCCGTTATTGAAAATACGGCAATGAGATATGGACTTATTCCTATTGAAATTGCATTGGAAAAGGAAAATAGCAAATGGTTTTTGAGAATTTTTATTTATTCAAATGACCATAACGTATCACATTTGGATTGTGAAAATATGTCTCGCGGTTTAGGAGATATGTTGGATGAATTAATTCCTTTTAAATATTATTTGGAAGTTTCTTCTCCGGGGTTAGATAGAAAATTTAAATCCGAGAAAGAGTATATTATTTTTAAGGGTCATAATGTAATAATAAAATTAAAAAATTCTATTGACGGAATAGAAGAAAAAACTTTTGAAGCTAAACTCTTGGATTATAATGAAAGCTTTGGAGTAAAAATCGAGTATAATAACAATGAATTTATAATTCCGATAGATAAAATTCATTACACTAAATTAAATGATAAAATTCAAATAAACAAAAATAAAGGAGAAGACGATGATTAAAATAGGAACAGCTCTGTTTGAAGCAGCAGAACAGTTTGAGCGCGAAAAAGGTATCTCAAAAGAAATTTTAGTCAATTCATTGTGTGATGCACTTACTGCAGCATATAAAAAGCATATTAGAGATAAAGACGCAACAAATGTTGAGGCAATTTTAGATGAACAAGCAGGCGAAATCGGAGTTTTCAGAACAAAAGTTGTTGTAGAAAATGTTGAAGATGAAAATACGCAAATTTCTTTAGCTGATGCCAAAGAAATTGATGAAGATGTTGAGCTTGATGATGAAGTTAAAATTGAAGTAACTCCTGAGAATTTCGGCAGAGTTGCTGCTCAAAGTGCTAAACAAGTTATTACTCATATAATAAGAGAAAATAAAAAAAAAATGGTTTTAGATGAATTTATGTCTAAAAAAGGCACTCTTATTACAGGTATAATTCAAAGAAGAACAGATAGGGCCGTTATTGTTAATATCGGCAAAATTGATGCTGTTATGCCAACCAGAGAACAAATTCCTGGGGAGTATTATAAACCCGGAAATCGTATCAGAGTTTTTGTTCTTGATGTTAGAGAAACTTCTAAACTTCCTCAAGTTATTGTTTCCCAAGCACATCCTGAAATTGTTAGAGAATTGTTTGAGCTTGAAGTACCTGAAATTGAAGATGGTATTGTAGAAATTAAATCAATTGCACGTGAAGCCGGATTTAGAACAAAACTTGCCGTATGGTCAAATGATCCTTCAGTTGATTCTGTTGGCGCTTGTATTGGTCCTCGCGGAACAAGAATACAAACAATTGTTGGCGAATTGAAAAATGAAAAAATTGATATTGTAAGATATTCTGAGGATCCTGTTGAATATATTGTTAATGCTCTTAGTCCTGCAAGAATAATTTCAGTTGATATTTTAGCTGATGAAGAAGATAGAAAAGAAGCATTTGTTATTGTTCCTGATGATCAATTATCTCTTGCAATAGGCAGGGAAGGTCAAAATGTTCGTCTTGCGCATAGATTAATCGGTTGGAAGATAGATATTAAATCTGAATCTCAAGCAAGAGAAATGGAAAATAAAACTTCTGATATTCAATATGAAAAAGAAGAGCCAATCGAACAAGATTATATTGAAGAAGAAGATGAAATTGATGAAATAGCACAAGAAGCTCTTGAAGAAACTTCTCAAACAGATGTTGATGAAGAAGATACAATTCAAGATGAAGTTCAAGAAGAAATTGAAGAATAGGTTTTAAGTGTTACTTATAATAAAATAGCTCCTAATTTAGGAGCTATTTTATTATTAATAGAGCCTAATATCCGGCGTATAGTTAACTTCGGGATGTTTTTTGAAGTGTTGTTTAAATAAATCGTGGATATTGATATTCAAGGGTTTTGATGAAGAGTACATGTTTTTAATTCTTTCATTTTGTGATTTTATAAAATATTTTTCAACATTTGCAATTCTATATTTTTTATTAGGGTCAATTTGTTCGTTTGTATCAACTAAGGTTATGTATTGACATAATTTTGAACCGATGATGCCTCTATCGTAGGCTTTTAATAAGTTTGTTTTATCTATTTTTAAACCTGAATAATGAATTAGGGGATTTTTTTCTGTGTCTATTCTATTAAGCAAGAAATTATCCAAAATCATATAAACAAGTTCATTGCCTGTAACATCATTTACAACAACATTTGCAACTTTGTGGTTTATTCCAACCAGACAATTTGCAACCTCAATTGGTGAAGTTTTAGGTTTATCTTTTGAAATTTTAAAGCCGCTTCTAATTGCACTGGAGTTTAGTGCAAAAATCTGAACCGTTGGATCATGTTCTTTAATTTCATCTCTAATGGAGTCTAGAACAAAATTAGCAAGATGATTATTTCTGTTTCTTATGTTTTCAATCGAAAGAGAAGTTAGGAAATCAGAAGTTATTGAATAAATCGTATTTACATCTTTTTCAAAAAGAGTTTTATAAAATTTACTTAATTCTCCTTGTTGAATTTGACCTTCAAGAGGTCTTAATTCTTTAATTTTAACTTCTTTTTTGCCGTTATCATCTACAATTATTTTTGCATTTACTATTTTTTGGAAATTTTGCGATAAAGCAACAATAGGGGTTTTGTTTACATATCTTGTTTCATCTTTGTGCTCATGGGCATCAAAAATTAAATCTATGTCAGTTTCTTTTGCTAATTCATCTGCTAAATTTACTCCTGTGTGACAAGTTAGAATAACGATTCCGTTAGGATTATTTTTTCTAAATTGTGCAATTTTTTGTTTAATTAGTTTTCTTGTTTTTTGGGTTTGCTCAGAGCTAACATTTTTTTGTGGAAATCTGCAATTTTCAATTAATTCTAAACCATCGTGATTATTTAGGTAAAATTCAAGATTTACAGGCATTATGCCTAAATTTAAAACAGGATATTCTTTTTTGGGGTCTTTGTCGTCAGGAATTTTTGTTATTTTTTCAGCTACAATTTTACCTTCTTCAATTGCTTCTTTTAATAAAGTTGAATTTTCAAAATCAAGATTTGATATTATAACATCAGCGTTAATATTTCTCATAGCAGAATTAAAAATTTCAACACCGCCATCAGTTTCATGGTTTCCGGGGACAAAAATACATTGGGTTAGAGGATATTTTTCTTTAATTTTTGCAATGAATTTATTAAGCATTTCTCCTTGAAATTCCATTAAGGGCTTATTTGGGTTTGTTAAATAGCCTGTTTTTCCGCCTGAAATAAACCAATCTCCGCCAATAATTAAAAAATTCTTTTTACCTTTTTCTTCTTTTTCAAATACATCTTTTTCGTTTTTTACTAAAGTTTGATAGCCTCTGTCTGCAAGTTCTAAATTGCCATGGGTATCAGAAAAAACATTTAAATTAATTGTTGCGCTTTTGAAATTTATGTTGTTGTGTATGCTGTTAATTTTCATACTTTTTAAAACCCTGAAAATATTATTAGTTGTTATATTTGATTTTATTGTATAATTTAGCAATGGCAAGAGTTGTTTTAGTCGGATATGGTCAAATGCTCTATTCTTTAATAGAAGGAGTGTTGAATAGTAAAAATGAAATACTTGGTGTTTTTAGAAATGATAGAATAAAATACTCGCCTTTTGAATTGTTTTTTAGAGATATTTTTAACCCATCTAAAGATTATACAATTATAAAATCTCACAAACTTCACGATATTAAAGCGCAAAGTGTTAATTCTATTGAGTTTATTGAAGAAATTGAAAAACTAAAACCTGATTTAATAATAGTTGGTTCTTGGGCTGAAAAATTCAAGAAAGATATTTTATCTATTGTTCCTTGTGTCAATTTTCATCCTGCGCTATTACCTAAAAATAGGGGCGCTAATCCTTATTTCTGGTCAATTTATCTAAATCAGAAAGTTACAGGGCTTACCATTCATTTTATGAATGAAAAATTCGACAGGGGGGATATTATTCTTCAAGAAGCAATAACTATTGATGAAAATGAAACAGGTGAAACTCTAAAAGGCAAAACAACAGCTCTGGCTAAAGTAATGGTGGGAGAATTTTTAGATTTATTTAATAATAAACAACTGCAGCCTATTAAGCAAAATGAAGAATTTGCAAGCTATGAGCCCCAATTAAGCGAAAAAGAAGTTGTAGTCGACTTATCTAAAGCAAAAGTTGATGTAGATAGACACTTAAGAGCGCTTTATCCTTGGGCTTGTCCTTATGTGAAGATAGCCAGAAGATACGTTAAAATTCCAAATTATGAATTTTTAGAGGTAAGTGAAAAATTAAAAGATAAAAAACCGTATGAAATTATAGAAAATAATAAAAAATATTTTATTTTAAAAGGATATGATTTTTTAATAAAAGTCCACAAATGATTATTTTTAAAAAGATTTTATAATATAATTTATTAAAAAGAGAGAAATTATGAGAATAATAGCGAAAAATTTAGTTAAAATATATGGCGATAGATCAGTTGTAAATGATGTTTCTTTTGACGTTAATAAAGGAGAGGTTGTTGGGCTTTTAGGTCCAAATGGTGCCGGCAAAACAACAACATTTTATATGGTTGTAGGGTTGGTTAGGGCAAATAAAGGTCAGGTTTTAATTGAAGAGGATAATGGAAATACTATCGATATAACGCAATTGCCCATGAACGAAAGGGCGAAATTAGGAATTGGCTATCTTCCTCAAGAAACTTCAATTTTTAGAAAATTAAATGTTGAAGATAACTTAAAACTTGTTTTAGAAATGAATGATAAACTTGATGAAACTCAAAAAAAGGATTTATTGGAAAGTTTATTAACAGAATTTGGTGTTGCAAAATTAAGAACAGCGCCATCTGTAGCCCTATCAGGGGGTGAAAGAAGAAGGGTTGAAATAGCTAGAGCGCTTGCTGCTACTCCATCTTTTATTTTGCTTGATGAACCTTTTACAGGGATTGACCCTATTGCAATAGGCGAAATTAAAGATAATATTTATAAATTGGCAAAAGAAAAGGGAATAGGTATTTTAATTACTGACCATAATCCTAAAGCAACTCTATCAATTACAGATAGAGCAAATGTTATATTTGACGGCAAAATTAAAATTTCAGGCAAGAGCACAGATGTAGCAGTAGACCCTGTAGCAAAAGAGTTTTATCTTGGAAAAGACTTTGTACTGTAATGGAAAATGTAATAAATAAAATTAAAGATTTTAAAATTTCATTATTAGATAAATTTATTTTATCTCAGGTTATGGGCGCTACTTTAGTTTGCTTAATTTTGTTTATCATTGTTTGGATTGCGCCTGAGACTCTTTTTAAAATAATTAAAAAAGTTTTAAATGAACATATTGGTTTATATATGGCATGTAAGCTTTTGGTATTGGAAATCCCAAAAGTTTTAGCAAAGGCAATTCCTGTTGGAATTTTATTGGGTTCAATTTTTACTTTTGATAGGCTCTCAAAAAATTCCGAATTATCTATTTTAAGAGGCATTGGTTTATCTTTTAATAGAATTATGGCGCCTGTAATTTGCTTTGGGTGCGTATTATCAATTTTTTGTTACATGGTTAATGATAAACTTGTTCCGATTGCAAGTAATAAACTTGGTGAATCAAGAGGAGGCGGAAGTCATTTTGTTTATATTGTTGAAAATGCAAACAAGACTCCTAAGCAAAATATAATTGTATCTAATTTTTCGCCTGATGAAATTTATGATATTACCGTTATGAATTTTTCAGATGCAAAATACCAAGACGCAACAACGTTTAAAAGTATAGTTTTTGCTCCAACTGCACACCTAAAGGGCAATGCTTGGGTTTTGGATGATGCTTTAATATATTATATTGATGATGATGGTATTTATCGAAGGGTTGAAAGGAAAGATGAATATTTAATTTTAACTGAAGGAACTCAAGCTCAAGATGTGTTTGACTTAATGCTTAATACAACAAGAAAAGAAAGAGTATTTACAAACCATCAAATTTCAAAATATGCAAAATTATTAAAAGAGGCTAATTTTTCTGATGAATATCGTTATTTTAGAACAAAGTTATATCAAAGATATTTACATCCTCTAACCTGTATATTGTTTGCTATTATAGGATGTTTATTGGGTTTTGCACCGCCTCGTTCTCAAAGACTTATTGGTTTTACAATAGCTGTAGGTATAATTTTTGGTTATTATATAACTTTGCCATTTTTTGATTTATTGGCTCAAAAGGGAGTTTTACCTTCTTTTGTGGCAGCAGCATTGCCAATGTTTTTATTTTTAGTTTCTATTTTTGTAATTAAAAAAGTGAAGGATTTATAATGAAAAAATTAGTTGTTTTAATTTTATTGTTATTATTTTCTTTTAGTCCGGTTTTTGCAAAAGAAAAAATCGAGATGATTCAAGATGGAGCAGGAATATACATTTTTAAAATTAATACAAAAAAATATGGTTCAAAAATTAAACCTTATGTTTCAACAATATTAACAACACCAAAAAAAGTTTATGACGATGAGTGTTTTGATTTAGTTGTAAATGCCGGATACTTTGATGTTAAAAATGGTAAAAGTGTTTCTTATATTGTAGTTGATAATGAATTGATTTCTGATCCAAAAGATAACCCTGAATTAACTGAAAGCTTAAAAAAAGAAGATAGGCTTGAAAAAGTTTTATCAAGGGGCGAATTAAGAATTTTAGAAACAAAACGACATAAATTAAAATTTGATATAGCTTATCATAATGAACCTATTGAAAAAAAATACAAAGCAAGACATGTTTTGCAAGCAGGTCCTATATTGCTTCCTCAAATGGACTTAGTTCAAGAGGGGTTTGTTGTTTATGATGATGATATGGTAAAATTTCAAAGCGCTGATATTTTAAAAAGGCGCGAAAGGACTGCAATAGGTTTAAAAGGTAAATATTTTTACATAGTTATATTTACTAAAGATAATAAAGTTGATGCAAAAGAAATGAGAGATTATTTGCTTGATAAATTAAAATTGGAAAAAGCTTTAGCTTTTGATGGTGGTTTATCTAGCGCAATTAATTATAAAAATATTTCAATTGGTTCATTGGGAAAATATCAAAGAAGAGTTAAATCTTTTCTTATAATAGAGAGGTAAAAAATGAGATTTCCAAAAATAGATTTATGTAAGATTAAAAAAATAACAGCTATAGAAATCACAACGCTTTTTTTAGCTTTTATTGCTTTGGGGGTATATTATTCACCTAAGTTTATGCAAAAGCAAGAAGTTATGAAAGCAGCTAAAATTAAGGCTGATAATGCTGTTTTTGCTTCAAAAGTGCTTGAAGAATTTGCTCAAGATAAAAATGCAAAACCTTCAATGGTAACTCAAAAAATAGCAGATGAATTAAATTTAATAGCTAAAAATCCTTATGATAAGGATATGAAAGCTTATACTTTTGATATAAATTGCAAAGCTTGCAATAGTATTGAATATGACGATAATTTGTGTATGGTTATTTTGACAACTTACAACAAAAGAGGTGATTTGATTGCAAGAACAGTCATAAAACCGCCATCTTTTGTCACTTATAATAAAATGGATGAAGATAAGAAAAACAATAAAAATTAATTGGCAATTTTTATTGCGATTTGTTTTTATTGCTATGTAAAATTATTAAATTCTATATATCCAAATCATATTAAGTTCAATAAACCTCAAGATGTCAAATTCAAAGGGCAAAGCAGGGATTTTTTAAGCCGACCTTCAGCACCGGATGAATTTACAAGAAGTGTTTCTATTGAAGAAACTGCACCTGTTTATCAATCTGAAAAACAGAAAAATAAAGAAAAAATTGAACAAATTTTTAATGAAGTATATCAAGATGTCATTCTGTATAATAGATTTCTTAAACCTTTGAATATTCAAAAGCCAGAAATTCTTTTTTGTTTAAAAAGTGATTCTTCAAGTCAATTTGCTTCATATAATTTTTTACTTAATGAAATTAAAATTTCAGATAAATTATGTAATGAAGATTTATATTTATCACAAACCACTGATGAACAAGGCAATCTAATAGCTTGCAATGTACTTGATGAATCAACAGCTAAAAATTCCACACCTCAAAACCCTAAATATAAAACAAAATTAACAAAATTAAACGAAAAAGAAAAAGAACTCTATATCAAAACAGTTATCGCTCATGAACTAAGACATTGTATTCAAGAGCATGTTCTTATGGCTTGTACATCAACAAAAGATGAATATAGAAAAATTTGTGACAAGCATTCTTCAATGTTTAATTCAAGATTTTTAGAATTATTATCTAGAAAAATTGAATCATTAAAAACCCATGAAAAATGGGCTATCAAGAAGATAATAAAGGCAATGACATAAATGAAAGCATAGAATATTATGAACATTTAATGGAAAAATTATCAAAAGAACCTTATCATAAAACCTATCAAATAAAAGAAGGCATAGGTGAAAATGTATCATTCAGCCTTCCAACCATGATAAAAAACAAAAAATATTTAATTTTTGAAGAAGATTTATTAACCGGAGCAAAAAATAGAGTTGATAATATGGCTAATAGCTATGAACAATATCTTGCAACTCCAAATGAAATAGATGCCTACGCTTTTCAACAAATGTATTTAGCATGTTTAATTAAATCAAGCCCTGATATAAGAGAAGATGTCTTTAAGGGAATTTATACGAATATTACCACAAGCATATTAATTGGTTTTGAAGATTTTCAAAGAAGCGGAAATAGTTTTGCACCAATTTAAACATCTATTTATATCGTATATATAAAAAAATAATTTTAAAATTTACAAAAAATGCTTGAAAAATGACTTTAAAGGAATACAATTTTTTTCGGTAAAGTTTTAATTACCGATTGCATATTGGAAGCCAAAACAAATTAAATTAAAGTGAAATATTTCACTTCTTTGTTTTGCAAAATAATATGAGAAAGTTTTTAGTATGAATTAAGGAGATGTTATGTCAAATCAGACAACAGATAACAAAGATTGTTTAGCTCCCAACGAGGTAGCACATGGATTTTCTGAAAAAGTTATGCCAACAAAAGCATCATATAGAAAATCTAAAATGTTTGTTTTAGCGATTGCAGCAGGTGCATTTATTGCTTATGGTGCGCAAGTTAGTTTAACAGTTTCAACCGGTGAAGCAGAGTTTCTTGGTTGGGGCGCTTCAAAATTAATCGGAGCTATGGTTTTTGCCGCAGGTTTGATGATGGTAGTTTTAACAGGGGCTGAATTATTTACAGGTAATGTTATGATGATGTTTTCTGTTATTGAAAAGAAAATTACTTGGGCAAAATTATTTAGAAGCTGGTCAATAGTTTATCTTGGTAACTTTGTAGGCTCTATTATATTGGCATTTTTGGTTTATTATGGTGCTATGTGTCATAATGCTCACGATGCCCTTGGTGTTAATACTCTAACAAATGCACACATGAAAGTTAATTTATCATTTGTTGAAGCTTTTTGCAGAGGTATTTTATGTAACTGGTTAGTTTGTTTGGCTGTTTGGATGGCTACAAGCTCAAGAAGAGTTATCGGTAAAAT
>CALURR010000109.1 GCA_944323195.1 Candidatus Gastranaerophilales bacterium | reverse complement strand
CATCTCAAAAATGTTAGATGAATAAAGCACAATTCTGAAAATATTAAATCAGCTTCTTTTTTAGTTTTGTATTTAGCTCTCTTATTTTGAAGAGCTTTTACAATGTCAATGCTGGCTCGGATTTTTTTTGTCATTGATTATTATATACTCACAACCCTCAACAGGCTTGCTAGCAATAGGCATTCAGTTGGCTACTGTGAGTATATCACAAAATTCACTATCGCTTATAATCGTTCATTTACTCAATTACCATAAGATGGCACCGTACGGTTTCAACAAAGGCAATCGAAGAGCTTGCCTTTGTTTCGACACACGGCTTACGCTTTTTTGCACAACTGGACTATACCAAAATAATTAAACTATCCGTACACCTTAAAAACGGTCTAAACGCTAGCTTTTTAAGAAAAAATCAAACTATCCGTACAGTCCCCCAAAAGTCCATTTCGGCAGTTAGATTTTTTTGGTAAAACTAATTTTCTGACCTGAAAACGCCCTCGCAGAGCGACCTAAGCCAAAATAATCAAAGTATCCGTACAAATAAAACCGGTCGTTAAATTGTAATAATCTTATTGTAAATTTATAGAAGCGGTTGCATCCCGAACGGGCATTAAAAAAGAGAGCCTTGTATGCTCTCAATTAAAATCTGGGCCCGGAGACTCTGCCGAGAAAAAAGACTAAATGTCTTTTTTCGTGCGGGCAAGAGCGAAGCGGTTGCATCCCGAACGGGCATTAAAAAAGAGAGCCTTGTATGCTCTCAATTAAAATCTGGGCCCGGAGGGATTCGAACCCACGACCAAGGGATTATGAGTCCCCTGCGCTACCGCTGCGCCACAGGCCCGTGACGACTTATTCATTTAATTGTCATGGTCCTTGGCTCAGCGGTAGCGCTTGCGCTATCCTTCCCGTCCGCTTCGAAAGATAATCAATCTTTCTCGCGGAGTCCTTGCCACAGGCCCGTGACGAGTATCTTGCACTTTGAGTTTGTGCTTCGACTAGTTTATTTTATCAATTAAATAGAAAATTATCAAGTTTTTTATTTAATTAGTTTGTTACGAAATGTTAACATTATTTATCAAAAAAGTAAATTTCCAAACCTAAAATTACTTTATAACTATGTAAGGTTAGTTTATATTTAATAGTGGAGTTTAGATTATGACAATGTTTAATTTAGGTGCTACAGCATTAAACACAGGTTCTTACTATGGTAGCGGTTACTCTTCTGTAGGTGGTTATAGCGCAACAGGTAATAGAGTTGCTTCAAGTATGAATTTACAGCGTGTTGCAAGAGATATTGCTCAAGGTTACAATGCAGATATTGAAGTAATTGCGTTGTATTTACAACAAGGGGACACAAGCAAAGCTTTGTCATTATATGAATCTTTAATCGATGATGTTAAAGAAAGCACAGATGGGTATGGTTACCAATTGTCTGATGGGCAAATTACTTCAATTTTAAATCAAGCTTATGCAAATGCTACAGGTCAATCTTTTACAACAAGTGCTGTTGATGGAGCGCATAGCCCATTTGTTACAGGTCTTTTGGAAGGCATTCCTGTAATCGGTTTATTAAACAGAGGTTCTTCTGACGCTGAAACTTTGTCAAAAGTTACAGGAACTGACACAAGAATTGTTGATAAAGTTGCTGAATATGCGGGAAGTTTAGTTCCCGGAGCTGCGGCTGGTGCTGCTGTGGTTGCCGGTACAGCTTTGGTGGCAAGTTCTCCGATTGTAGTTCCTGCTGTATTAATTGGTGCAGGTATAGGTGCTGCTATTGGCGCAGGTCAAACATTCTTAAAGGATGTATTAGGATTTTAATTTAAAAAACAAAATATCTTTAATTCTAAAAAGGTCACCTTGTGAGGTGACCTTTAATTTGTATTATATTTTTTCTTCCAATAAACTTGGCTCTGTTCTTAAATTCATAAATTCTTCATTTTGCGGAATAACCATATCGCCTGTTAATAGAATATAAATTGTTTTATTATTTTTAATATCGAATTCCGTTAATGGTGCCATTTGGTGTGCAACTTTAATTAAGTAGTTTTTATTTGATGTTTTATAATCTGCTGCACTAAGAACCTTTTTAGGTGATTTATTGTTATCTTTTACATAAACTATTTTTTCATCCTTTGTGAATGGAACGCCAGCCATGTCGTATGTTTCACCGTTTGGTAGTGAATATTTATAGAAAACAAATCTTGATTTTTCAGGTTTTGATCTCCATGCTGAGTATCCTATTTTGTATACTCTTGCATAAAATTCTGTTCCTTTTGGATATAAGAATGTACCTTCTTTTGTATAAACATCGTTAGGAGCGGTAAATGTATAACCATGTCCAACTAAATGTTTTCTTGTTTTAACTTCGTCTAAAGATGTGCCTATCAAGATATTTCCGGCTTCTATGATTTTCTTTTTATCGTATATGCTTACTTTGTTATTGGTTGCAAAAGGAGCCAAATCTAAAGTGTTGTTTGCAATAAATACTGCCTCATCGAAATTATATGCTGAACTATCACTTCCTTCATCTGGAAGATTGTCATATAAATCTTTATAATTATCTTTAACCTTATCAAGGTTTGCTGCAACTCTATTAAATAAAACTGCAGCTTCAGCTCTTGTTAGGGTTCTGTTTGGTGTAAATTTATCTTCATCCGGATGGTTTACATAAATGTTATTTGCAACATTTTTAATGTATGCTCTTCTTGCCCAAATTGGAATTTCTTCGTAATCCGAAAAGTTTGTAATATCTCCGGCAATGTAATCGCCATTTGTAATGTTTGCAATCATACTCATTGCCTCATTGTGGTCAATAGCAGCATTTGGTTTAAATGTTTTGTCTGGATATCCGAATGCCATTCTGATTTGTTCTGATAATACAACGCTTTTTTTGTCCGGAGTTTTGTTGTTTATATCTTTAAAGCTTGTTGCTTGAACAACGGGTTCATTATCGCGTCTTACAACTCTTAAAAGTGCACTTACAAATTCACTTCTTGTCATTGTGCCTTCAGGAACAAATTTATTATTATCAATTACATAGATATAACCGTTTTGAATTGCATTGATAATTTCCTGACTTGCCCAATAGCTGTTTTTAACATCGATTATTTCAAGGGCGTTAGCTGTGTTGAATAGAAATAATGCTAGCGTGACAATAAGTAAATTTTTAATTTTTTTCATTTAATACCTCTTATTCATACAAGATTAGTTTTTTAAAGATATAATCTTAAATTAATTCTACAATAACAAATGCCTAAAATCAATTTATTTTATCTAATATCAAATGATAATCAATATTTAAGCATTCTGATTTGTCACAATTATTTAATCTTTTGTGCCATAAGCATGGTCTGCAGTTTGTGCTGTTTTTTATAATCTCTATATTATTTCTTTCCGGTACTAATTTTTTTTCGTTTGTTGGTCCAAATATTGCAAAAATTTTTGCCTTAACACATACGCCAACGTGTAAAGGTGCACTATCGACACAAATCAGACATTTTGAGTTTTTCATCAAAAAAGCCATTTCCATAATGCTTTTTGTTTTGTTGAAATAATTTTTAAAGTTTGGATTGTTTTTTATTTTTTCATTTTTTAATATTTCTTCTATTAGGTCTTTATCATCATTTGTTCCTAATAAAACAATAGTTTGATTTTTATCTAACAGTTGTTCAATTAAGCCATTCCAAAATGGTAATTTGGGGCATTTTAGAATATTTTTAGAAATAGACATTTTAGATACACCGGGGTGAATACATATGTAGCTGTCTTTTTTTATATCGTCATTTAGTTTAAAATCGCCGGTTATTTCAATATTTGGATCGTCATATTCGCAGTTAATAATGGGTTTTACCAAATCATGATACATCTTTGCGGCATATTGATTATCATTTAAGGTAACTTTTTTTGTTAAAAGAAAATCTGCTTTTGAATTGTAGCCTATTCTTTCTTTTGCTCCAATTAAAAATAATATTATTGCCACAAAAGGACTTTTTCCACTTGAGATAATACAATCGAAGTGTTTAGTTTTGGCGCAAAAAATAAACTTTAATATATTTAGGTATTTTTTTATACCCTTAGCTTTGATGTCAACGCAGATTGTTTCATCAATTAAATTTGTTAAGTTTACTATGCTTTTGGAGCGAGGCTCTAGTGCAAGTGTTATTTTTGCAGATGGGTATTGTTCTTTGATTGATTTAATTGTTGGCAAGAATAAAATTTCATCACCAATTCCGCCATAGTTTATTAATAATATATTCTTGTAATTTTTCATACAATAATTATCCTTTTAAATTTTTTTTAAGTCAATCTATTGACTAGAAATTTTGTTATTGTTATTATTTTATAGCTGGCATTCAGCATGATAATTTAATAATTTTTCGGGATGTAGCGCAGCTTGGTAGCGCACCTCGCTTGGGACGAGGGGGTCGCAGGTTCAAATCCTGTCATCCCGATTTTTTATTTGTTTTGTTTGTATTTTCTAAATTAATTTTAACTTATTTTTTAGTTTATTTTTGATTTCATCAAAAGACTTTTCTGAATATGTGTAAAATATTTTATTATATTGTGTTTCATCTAAAAATAATTTTTTTGTTTTTGTCTCATTATGATAAATTACATTTATCTGAGAGTTGTTTTTAGTATTAGTATTGTCAAAAGTACACGAGGTTTTATTGTCAAAAATACAATCAATTTTATATATTTTGTGTTCAATATCTGAATAATGAATATTTTCTTCAAGGACTTCTTTTAGAGCTAGCATTATTTCGTAGCGTCTTTTTTCAGCCATTTTTAAAACAAGTTCATCTTCATTTTTAGTTAATTTTATTTGATTTTCTTGTAATTTAAGGCATATTTCAAGAATAGAATATTCATCTATATTTAAATAGTAATCATTTAAAATTGCAACATAGTTTTCAAGAAATATTTTTACCTTTATATCGTTAACGTTATTAAGATTTTTTTTAATAATGTTAATAATTTTATCGTAGGTTATAAAAATATAACGACTATCTATTTTTTCATTTTTAAATGGCTTTAAATAAATATATATGCGTTCCCATTTATTATCAAACTTTTCTTTTATTACATTGTAATATTTTTCCAACTGATCTGAATGTTGCTTTGATTGTATTTTATTTTCAATTAATACTAGATATTTTTGAGCTTTGTTTAAAATTAGAATATCAATATAATCTGCTTCTCTTTTAACTATAATTTCATCTGAATTTTTATAGCAAAGATTTTTGTTTGTTTTTTTGTTAACTAGTTTAATAAATTCTTGAAAAAAAATTCCACCCATTTTATGGGTTTCATTTGGGTCTAATAGCCACGCTAAGAAATTAGAATGTCTTATTTCATAGTTTTCTAATTTTAAAACCCTGAAAATATTGAATATTTTTTCTTTTTCGATATATTTTTTTAGCTGCTTTTGATAATTTTCAATTTCCGCATTTTCTAGCATGTACCTATTCTCCATTAATTATTTCTTTAATTTGCGCTAGAATATATTGTGCAACTTCATGTTTTTTACAAGTCACATCAATTATTTCGTCATTTTTTGTATAAATTCTGACAAAGTTGCTGAAATTATTTAACTGTGTTTGCGCATCTTTAATATTATCAAAAGCAATGTTAATATAACTAAATTTTGAAAGTGAATTTAAATTCGCACAATAAACCAATCTGGAGCGTGTTTTGTCTATAATAAATTTTGTATTTGGCGTCGTGTTTATCAGTTTATCTGTTTTATAATTAAATTCAATTGCTATTTTTCTTAGATTGTAACTTATGATAAATTCTTCAAATTCTTTTGTAAAATCTTTATTAGCAAAGAAGTTGATTGTTTTTGCGCCATCATAAAGTACAAAAGAAATTCTATTGTCAAAATATAGCACCTCTTGCGTTTCATCAAGTTTAATTGATTGTAGGCTGGATGTTGTGTTTGATAAATATATGGTGTCTTTTAAAATATCGTAATATATTTTATCTTCTGAAACCGTTGAAGTTTTTTCTTTAATCGATTCAATTAGAGAATTGAAAAGTTTAAATATAAACTCTTTTTCGTATATTAAAAGCTGTTGTATTTCGCCTAATATTGGTGCTTCAAAATAATTGTATCTTGTGTCAATTGTAAAATGTTCTCTCAGTAGATTGATTTTAAATATTTGCGGATTATCCATTGATTTGAAATATGCTAAAACATTACCTTTTGGAGAGTATGCCCATACATAGCTGCAGCTCCAATCGCTGGCCGATGTTATTGTAAAATTATATTCAGGGTATTTTTGTCTTATTTTTCTTAGACACATTTCTTTTAAGACAAAATAGAAAAAATCTTTAATATCTTTGCTTATTGTGTTTATGTGAAGAGTTTTGTTCAATCCATTTTTAATATAGTGCACATCGAGAAAACAACTTTTTTGCTCGATTGAAGTAATAAATGATGTAGCAAATAGTTCATAGTCATACATTGTGGGCATATTTATATTGAAATTTTTAATGACTGCAATCATAGTTGATTCATTATTGAGTGCAACTATCATTCTTGAATTAATCATTAAAATTTTTTTAGAGTAAAAACCTTTGGATTCAAGAATATCTTGAATGGTTTCCATTGTTTTTGCTTTTATGCTTTTTGAATATTTAAAAGTAAAGAATACTAATCCGATTGTTAAAAATATAATAATAAGTGTAAGTATAATAATTAAAAGTATCATTTATTATTGTAGCTTTCTTCTAATGACCAACATTGTCTTGTTAAGTAAAATGTATCCATCTCATTTATAAATTTATCAATATAATTTTTACAGGTATTTTCTTTTATTAGAACTTCGCCTTTTGAAACTATATCATCTTTGATTGCTAAATCATTTAACATTAAGATTTTTTCAACTATATCAATTTCGTCAAGCGGGTTAAAATATAGTGCTGCTTTTTTTAATTGTTCGTTATATCCTAGATGATTGGATATTAATACCGGACAATTAAAATACATTGCTTCTAGCGCTACTATGCTATCAGGTCCTGCTAAGCATGGGTATACTGTAGCATATGCGTTTTTATAAAGTGAGGCAAGTTCTTCTTGAGGAATATAGTCTAAAAATAAAACATTATCTTTAAGTTCTAATTCTTCAACCTGCTGTATCAGATATTTTTTGTTTCCTCTATCCATTCCGCAAAATACAACTTTTAGATTAATGTTTTGTTCTTGCATAATTTGAGCTGCTAAAATTAATCTTATGTGGTTTTTGTGTGCCCAAAATTGTGCCGGATAAAGTATGTAGTTATTTTCTTTTAATGAATATTTTTTTAGCGTGTTTTCGTTTTCTTTAATATTTTTAATCCAATTAGGATAAGGGAGATTCATTGTTATAATATTTTCTTCTATAACACGATAAAGCGTTTTTATATCCTTTTTTGCAACTTTGTTGCAAGTGATTATTTTTGAGGCGCCTACTAAAAATAAATTGAGTTTCTTTTCCATTTTTTCAACTATGCTATTTGAACTATATTCCGGAAAATGCGGAAGAACTCTATGGGCAACATCTCTTGTTAGTGCGTAATATGGTATTTCAATATGTTCATGAAGATATGGCGCCAAAAAGAAAACAACATTTATATTGTCTTTTTTTAATTTGTGATTTAGAGATATAAATGGAGTTTTATATAGTTTGATGTCAACTGGAAAAAGTGAAAATTCAGGTTTTTTATAATATTTTAAGGGCACAAATTTGGCATTTTGTTGAGGTTTGAAAATATTTTTCTTTCCGAAATAATAAATGACAAATTCATGCTCTGTTTTGTGTGCAAGTAATTCATTAACAAATGATAATTCAAATGTTAATCCGCCAACCGATTTTGGTTTTTTAATATCGCCTAAAAAAATCCCTATTTTCAATAAATATACTCCCCATAATATTAAAAAGACGGCATGAAAATATTAACCAATAATCTCAACCGTCTTTAAATTCTTTTTATTAAAAGCTAAATGCTTTATTTGCTAACTAAGCTTTTGTAAATTTTCCTGCTCTAATACAAGATGTACAAACAGACATTTTTTTAACTGTTCCATTTGCAAGTCTAACTTTAACAGATTGCAAGTTTGGAAGTTGTCTGTGAACATTTTGTTTATGAGAGAACGAAATCTTAGCTGCTTTAAGTGATTTTTTACCACAGATTTCGCAATATACTGACATTTCTACATCCTTTCATAAGTATTGTTAATCTTATAATATAAAATAAATAAAAAAAATCAAGACTTTTGATAAAAATTGTAACTTTAATCTTGTTTATATTATTATTTAGCTATGAATATTTTAGTTGGTGTATCAGGTGGAGTTGATTCTGCTTGTGTATTAAATATTTTAAAATCTCAAGGTCATAGCGTTATTGGTGCTATGATGAAGATATATGATGGCGAGATTAAAACCATTGCAAATTCTTGCTATGGTACAAATAAGAAAAAAGAAATCGAAGATGCTATTGCAGTTTGCAAGGCTGCTGATGTTCCGTTTCATCTTATTGATTTATCTGGGGAATTTAATGAAATTGTATTTTCAAAATTTAAAGAGCTCTATTTGAATGGTTTAACGCCAAACCCTTGTGTTATGTGTAATAAATTCATTAAATTTGGTTTATTTCCTAAAACTGCTAAAAATATAGGTCTTGAATTTGATAAATTTGCCACAGGACACTATGCCAGAAATGAGTTTAGCGAAAAAACGGGCAGGCATGAATTAAAAAAAGGTGTTAATCCTAAAAAAGATCAGACATATTTTTTATATAAATTATCTCAAGATGAATTAAAAAATATTCTTTTTCCTCTTGGGGCAATGCAAAAAGAGGATGTTAGGAAATATGCATTTGAAAATAATATTCCCGTAGCTCAAAAAATTGATAGCCAAGATTTTTACAAGGGTGATTATTCTGATTTATTTGATTGTGATGATATTAAAGGAAATATTACAGATAGAAAAGGTAATATTTTGGGTCATCATAATGGAATTTGGAATTATACAATAGGGCAAAGAAAAGGTTTAAAAATTGCATACAGTGAACCATTGTATGTTTTGGAAATTGACAAAACAACTAATACTGTTATTGTCGGAGTTAAAAACGAAACATATAATAAATATTTAATTGCAAATGATTTAAATTGGGTTGCATTGGATAATCCAACAAAACCCTTTGAAGCAACTGCTAAAATCCGTTCTGCATCTAATCCTGTTGATGTTGTTGTTTATCCGTTTGAGGATAAAATCAAAGTTGAATTCAAAAATGAAATCTCATCAATCGCGCCTGCACAAGCAGTTGTTTTATACCAAGATGATGTTGTTTTAGGTGGCGGCACTATTATTGGAGCGAAGTAGTGTTTATTGATGCCATTTTTTGTTTTGCTTTATTTACAAAATCAATAGCATAGTTTGATGGCAGTGCAAATCCTATTCCAATATTTGAACGATTGTTGTCAGGATTGTAGATTGATTGATTTATTCCTATAATTTCTCCGTTTAAATTAATCAAAGGCCCGCCTGAGCATCCTGGGTTAATTGCGGCGTCTGTTTGAATTTTATTTCTTTCGTAATCAATTCTTGAAATTATTCCTGTAGTTAGTGTGTCTTTAAAACCAAAAGGGCAGCCAATCGTTAGCACTCTTTGTCCGACTTTTATTTCGTCAGAATTGCCAAATTTTGCAAGTGACAAGTCTTCTTTTGGATCAATTTTAATCAAGGCTAAGTCGTTTTTGTTTTTTAATATAGCAAGAATTTTTGCGCTATATTTTTTTCCGCTGTGGGTTGTTACTTGAATATTTCTTGAATGTTCAATAACATGTGAACTTGTTAAAATTATTCCGCTTTTAGATATTATGCATCCGGTTCCGCCTGATGTACCTTTGTCAATATCGGCCTCAATTGAAACTATTGAAGGTAGCGTCTTTTCATAGACTTCAATGTAGCTTTTTTCTTCTTGAGTTGTTGGTGTGTAAGCTAATACTGTTGAATTTTGATTAAGAATCATTAAAGAGAAAATTGTAAATAACCCAAGTTTTATATATTTGAACATTTTTTTGCCTTTAAATTTATCAATTATGGATAAATATTAACATTGAATATTTAAATGCTTAATTGCACATAATGTCTAATTGTGATAAAATTCAACTGTAATAGAAAAGAGGAAAAACAAATGGGAATTGAAGTTTTTAAAAAACATTTAAGAGAAAAAAGAGCAGTTAAAATTATTTCTGGTATCGATAACTATGATTTAGAAAATGTTGCAAAAGTTTGTCGTGCAGCTCAAACAGGACATGCCAGCGCTGTTGATGTTGCTTGCAAAAAAGAAGTATATGAAACAGCTCGCAAAAACACAAAATTACCTGTTTTTGTTTCTTCAATTCATCCTTTTGAATTGCTTGAAGCAGTAAAATGGGGTGCTGATGCAATTGAAATTGGTAATTTTGATGCATTGTATAAAAAAGGTCAAGAATTTTCAGCCGATGAAGTTTATTCAATTGTTCTTGAAACTCTTGGTTTGATTAACAAATACGATGTATTTACTTGTGTTACTGTTCCGGGTAATATCGACATTGCTGATCAAATTGAATTAGTAAAAAAATTAGAAATTCTTGGTGTAGATTTGATTCAAACAGAGGGATTAAAGAAAGACACAACTTCAACAAATCCTTCAGCTCATCTTGTAAGTTATGCTCAAGCTACAATTGCAAATACAATTGAGCTAACTCAACATACAAGTCTACCTATTATGACTTCTTCAGGCATTAGTGCAAAAACTGCTCCTTTAGCTTTTGCGTCCGGTGCTTGTGCAGTTGGCGTTGGTTCGGCTGTTAATAAACTTGATTCTGAAGTTGCTATGAGTGCTACTGTTATGGCTATTGTAAGCTCTGTTGCTCATAGAAACTCAATTAATCGTGAAATTGTTAGAACATCTAGAGAATTAGCTCTTAACTAATTTTTTAAATGTTTAAATAGTCTTAAAAGCCCTCTTATTGAGGGCTTTTATTTTGCAAAATATTATTTTATTTATCATTTAATAAGAATTAATTTTTTGCTTTTTTTGTTAAAGCTATGGTATACTTGGTTAATCGTAAATAATAGGAGGTATTTTGATTAAAGTCGCAGTAGTTGGCGCATTGGGCAAGATGGGTTCTGAAGTTGTTAAAATGACTGTAAATAACCCTGAATTTAAATTGGTATGCGCTATTGATAAAAATAATATCGGAGCTAATTTATTTGATGATATTGCAATTGAAGGTGATATTGAGTTAGCCTTAATGAAATCTAAGCCTGATGTTGTGGTTGATTTTACGCAACCAAGTTCTATTTATGAAAATATTAAAAAATATATTAGTTTAAAAATAAAATCTGTTATTGGAACTACTGGGCTTAGTGAAATTCAAATATCAGAAATTGAAAAATTATCTAAAGAGAATAACGTTGGTGTTGTTATTGCTCCTAATTTTTCAATTGGTGCCATATTAATGATGAATTTTGCGCGTGAAGCTTCTAAGTATTTTTCAAATGCTGAAATTATTGAATATCACCATAATCAGAAAAAAGATGCTCCATCAGGAACTTCAATTAAAACTGCACAGTTGATGATTGAAAATAATTCTGATTTTAAAAATGGTAATTGCCCTGAAACAGAAAACATTAAAGGTTCAAGAGGGGGTGAATTTGTCCAAAATAATAAAGGACATATTCAAATTCATTCTGTTAGAATGCCAGGGTTTGTTGCCTCTCAAGAAGTAATTTTTGGTTCTGACGGACAAGTTTTAAAAATACATCATGACACAATAAATCGCGAATGCTATATGTCTGGTGTTGCTCTGGCTGTTAAAAACGTATTTATCAATAACAACTTTGTATATGGATTGGAGAACATATTATGACAAAAAAATTGCCTAATTTAGCTGTTCTTGGCGCAACCGGCGTTGTCGGAAGGGAAATTTTGAACATTTTGGAAGAAAACAAGGTTGAATATAATTCAATTAAGTTTTTGGCTTCAAAAAGAAGTGCAGGTTCTACAATCGATTTTAAGGGTGAAAAACATACAGTCATTGAAGCAGCAGATAACGTATTTGATGATGTTGATATTTGTTTAGCTTCAGCAGGTGGTGAAACAAGCAAAAGATTTGCGCCTATTGCTGCTAAAAAAGGATGTGTTTTTATAGATAATTCATCTGCTTTTAGAATGGATAAAGATGTTCCATTGGTTATAGCAGGTGTAAATGATGAAGATTTAAAAAATCACAAAGGTATAATTGCAAATCCTAATTGCTCAACCAGCCAATTAATGCTTCCTTTAAAAGCGCTAGATGAAAAATATAAAGTTAAAAGATTGATTGTATCAACTTATCAAGCTGTGTCAGGGGCCGGATTGAAAGCAATTAATGAATTAACAGATAATATTAAAACAAATTTGGTTGGTATGCCATATGAACCAAGTGCATTTAAATACGAAATTGCTTTTAACGTGATACCTCAAATTGATGTTTTCTGTGATAACGGATATACAAAAGAAGAAATGAAAGTAACAAATGAAACAAGAAAAATTCTTCATTTCGATGAATCTGTTAAGATTTCTTGTACTGCCGTAAGAGTTCCCGTCTATATCGGACATTCTGAAGCAGTTAGTGTTGAGTTTGAAAAGCCGGTTGATGAAAAAGAGGCAAGAGAATTATTGAAAAATACTTGGGGTGTAGAAGTTAGAGATGATGTAACTACTTATACATATCCAACTCCAAAAGATGCTGCAGGCAAAAATCCTGTTTATGTCGGCAGGATAAGAAAATCTATAGCTTTTGATAATGGATTGGAGTTTTTCTGTGTGGCTGATAACCTAAGAATTGGTGCTGCGCTTAATACTGTGCGCTTAGCTCAAAAGGTTATTGAAATGGAATTATATTAAAAAGGAGATTGTTAATGACATTAAGATATGATTTGGGCGAAGTAATTACTGCGATGATTACCCCTTTTGATAATGAGCAGTCGGTTGATTACAAAGCACTTGAAAAAGTTACAAAACATTTGTTAAATCAAAAAACCGATGCAATAGTTGTAGCCGGTACAACAGGCGAAAGCCCAACTTTAACTTTTGATGAAGAATATGAAATGTTATATTGTGTTAAAAGTGCTACATCCGGTCAATGCAAAGTAATTATGGGTGCTGGTTCAAATTGCACACAGACTGCTATTGCATCATCAAAAAAGGCACAAGAATTAGGGGCGGATGCAATATTATCTGTTGTTCCTTATTATAATAAACCTTCTCAGCAAGGTTTAATTGAACATTTTGGTGCTATTGCAAAAAGTGTTGATATTCCGATTATTTTATACAATATCCCATCCAGAACAGGAATTGATATGACTCCTGAAACAATTGCATTTTTAGCTAAACAGTATTCCAATATTGTTGCAGTCAAACAGTCAAATGCTAATCTTGATTTAGTTTCTGAAATAAAAACACTTGCGCCTGATGATTTTGCAATTTATTGCGGTGATGATAGTTTAACTCTTCCAATGCTTTCTTTGGGGGCGCACGGGGTTGTTTCAGTTGCCTCTCATGTTGTTGGTAATGAAATAAAATCTATGATACATAATTTTAAAGCAGGACAGGTTGTCCCTGCTATGAATATGCATAAAATTTTATTTCCATTGTTTAAAAAAATATTTATGGCGCCCAATCCAACACCAATTAAGGGACTTTTATCTAAACTTAATGTTTGCGAAAATGTTGTAAGACGTCCATTGGTTGAAATAACCCAAGCGCAGGTTTTAGAGCTTTATGAAATACTTGATGAAGTCAATAAAAAATTAAATAATTAGACAGCAATTAAAGGAGCTTAGCTAAAAGCTCCTTTAATTTAATAAAGTAAAAGTTTATTAAGTTTTTATTTGTAAAACCATTATTTTTTTGTTAAAATCATTCTAAATTGTCACAAATTTATATAGAAATTGGAGGAAATTAATGCAAAAACGTGTATGGCTTTTTAGAGAAGGCAATGCGGATATGAGAAACCTCCTTGGTGGTAAAGGTGCTAACTTAGCTGAAATGACAAAC
>CALURR010000108.1 GCA_944323195.1 Candidatus Gastranaerophilales bacterium | reverse complement strand
TTTACAATGTTACAATTATCTTCTATAAAATTGACATTCATAAAATAAATCATATCATGTATAGTATGAGGATGATACAAAAACTAAAATTATTCGAACAAATGGTTGTCTTTTTGAGATGGGCAACTGATGCTGAATTTGGCAAAATCTTATATGTTGGAGAAGATTTTGTTGAGTTTTTAGTGCTAAATCCTGATACCATGGAATATGGGGATAAAATTCTTATTAATTCTCAATTGATTTTAGAAGTAATGGTTTCAGGTTATGAAATTTCAAGATTAATTGCTGAAATTTCAGCCAAAGCAACAACATTTAATGATAAAGACAATATTTCATTCTAGATTTTTTTCAATCTTGGAATTTTTAAATTTACGCAAACGGTATTTTTTGTTTTGCAAAATTTAAGTTCTGATTTTGTGGATTGCGCTAATTTACGGCAAAAATCGAGTCCAAGCGAAAAATCATTTGTTTGTGCGTCATAAGAATTTTTGAAATCTATACATACAAAATCATTTTTTTTATAAAGCTCAATTATGGCTGTTTGATTTTTGCAGGCATGAAGTGCAATATTAGAAATGATATTACCTATTATGCTTGAGATGAATATTGGTATTGTTTCAATTTCATAGTTGTTATTATCAAGCATAATGTCGATATGAATATTTTTATTAATGAAAATATATTTGTAATTTTCTATTTTTTTATTAATTATTTGTTTAATATCGCAAGGAATAATTTTATTTTCAAATTTACCTTGTTTAAAACTATAGTTTACAAGGAAATTTTCAATGTATTCAATTACATCCATCACTGTTTCGAAAACATCTTTATTTAGTTCGGTGTCCAGTTTATTTTGCAAGCCTATTTTAATGCTATACAAAGGACTTTTAACGTCATGCAAAATATTTGCAATTAATTTCTCGTTCTCGTTAATAATAAGATTTGTTTTATCTAATATTTTTTCCATACCATATTATTTAACCTTGTAAAAAACAAAAAGATATTACCCAACAAGGTAATATTTTATGCTTTTTATAGTCGTTTTGGCATACTATACGATTAAATAACCCCATAAAGACTTTACGAAAAATTATCATTTGTTACAATGGTTATAGTCGGAGTGATTAGGGTTTGTTTTTATGATTACTTTAGATTATACAAATATTTCTAATAAGGTTATTGGCGAGCAAGGGCTTGATTTGGCACAGTGCTTTAGTGAATATGCACCAAAAATCCAAGAAATTATAACAAATTTGAACATGAATAAAGATAAACCCGGTGCTTGGCTTCAATGGATGAATTTAGGCTACAATGAAGAAACAGTTTGGTATGTAAAAGAATTTGCCGCTATGGTTGATGGCAGATTTGATAATGTTTTAGTGCTTGGTATAGGCGGTTCGGCTTTAGGTGCTATGGCTTTATCAGAAGCGCTTTTAAAACCATATTGGAATTTATTGGATAAAGAAAAAAGAGATAATTTTCCCAGAATTTTCTTTTTAGATAACATTGACCCAGACGAAATTAACGGACTTTTAGATATTTTAGATTTAAAGAAAACCCTTGTTAATGTTATTACAAAATCAGGCTCAACTGCTGAAACAATGAGTCAATTTATGATTATAAAAGATAGATTGCAAGAGCTTTTGGGCGATGATTATAGAAAAAATGTTGTAGCTACGACTGATAAACAAGCCGGTATTTTAAGACAGCTTGCAAATGAAGAAGGATATAAAACTTTTGTTGTTCCCGATGATGTCGGGGGAAGATTTAGTGTGTTTTCAGCCGTTGGGCTTGTGCCTTTAGCGCTTGTTGGGCTTGATATTGATGAAATTATCAAAGGGTTTAAAATTATGGATTTAACCCTTAAAAATACAGATATAAGAAAAAATATAGCAGCCCAAAATGCTCTAATTCATTATTTAATGGATAAGCAAAAAGGCAAATATCTTTCTGTTATGATGCCCTATTCATCAAGACTTAGATATGTTTCTGATTGGTATGCTCAATTGTGGTCAGAATCTTTAGGAAAAGAATTTAACAGAAAAGGTGAAAAAATAAACAATGGTCCTACTCCATTAAAAGCTCTTGGGGCAACCGATCAGCATAGTCAAATTCAACTATATAATGAAGGTAAAAATGATAAAGTAATAACTTTTATTAGAGTTGATGAATTTGATAGTGAACTATCTATTCCTAATATTTTTGAATATACAGGTTTAAATTATCTTGGCGGTAAATCAATTAACCGTTTAATAAATGCTGAAGCAGACGCAACAGCTACAACTTTAGCTGATTTTCAGCGTCCTAATTTAACAATTCATTTGCCTAAAATAAATGAATATTATCTTGCTCAATTATTCTATATGTTTGAAATGGAAACAGCTATAATCGGTGAATTGTATGATATAGACGCATTTAATCAGCCCGGTGTTGAACAAGCTAAAAACTATACTTATGCTTTAATGGGCAGATTGGGCTATGAAGAATCAGCAGCAGAATTAAAAGAAAAAATTAATCGAAATAAAGAGTTAATGGAAAGTATATAATGCTTAAAGGACCTTTTTTATCAAAAGATTTTATAGGGGCAAACCCTGATTATAATTCATCAAAAATCGTTATGCTTGGTATGCCTTATGATTGCACTTGTTCAAATAGAGCAGGAACTCGCTTCGCCCCTCAGGCTGCAAGACTTGAAAGCATAGGAATAGAAGAATATTCTGTTTATTTTGATAGAGAAATGTCTGACACTTTGTTTTATGATGCCGGAGATTTAGAATATCCTTTTGGTAATGCTAAAAAAGCGCTTGATATTACAGAAGAAAATGTTGATACAATTTATAATGATAATAAAAAACTTCTTGGCGTAGGCGGGGAACATTTGATTACTCTTGCAAGCGTAAAATCGGTATTAAAAAAATACGATAATCTTGCAGTTATTCAGTTTGACGCTCATACAGACTTAAGAGAACAATATTTAGGCGAAGAATTGACTCATAGCGGAGTAATGTATAGAATTGCTCAATTAATTGGTTATGAAAATATAGCGCAAATTGGACTTAGAAGCGGAGAAAAAGAAGAATTTGATATTGTTAGAAAATATTCAACCCTAAAAACAAAAAAAGAAGAATTAAACAAATTTAAAAATAAAAATATTTTCTTAACCATAGACCTTGATGTTTTAGATCCGTCTATTATGAGTGGTGTTGGAACTCCTGAAGCAGGCGGTTTAACTTATCTTGAGTTAATGGATTGGCTTTTATATTTAAAAGATTTTAATATTGTTGGAGCTGATATTATGGAGCTTGCGCCTGATGTTGACCCTACTAAGACATCAACTGCTGCTGCTTGTAAGTTGATTAGGGAAGTTTTAATGCTTCTGTAAGGTTAATATTTAGATGGCGTATTGTACTAATAAAATCAACTGCATACTTTTTCTAAAAAAGATAATTGTTCATTTGTTATTACTGATAAATGATTAATCTTTTTATTTGTTTTATAGTTATATATTAGCGCTTCAATCATGGGATTTCTGTTTTTTTCTTTTGCCCCTACATGATAATAATGATTTTGAGTTACAATTTGAAATTTTTTCCAAAAAGAATCTATATATTTGTTTTTTCTATAATCATTTCCATACCATGATGACATTAAAAATTTTGCATTTGTGTTGTTCAACAACTCAAAAAGTTTTATTTCATCTTGCTCGCACCATCCATTAAAATAATCAGCATATCTATCTATATAAGGCGGGTCGCAATATATAAAATCTTCATCTGTTGCCATTTTTATAGTTTTTTCAAAAGATTGATTTATAAAAATATAATCATTTAATCTTATAATTTGCTGAATATTATCTACTTGATTGCAAATTTTTGTAATATAAGCATTTGCAAATCTGTTTGGCTTTTTGCAAAATGGAGTGTTAAATTCTGCTTTGCTGTTAAATCTTATGATTCCATTAAAACAAGCTCTATTTAAGAATAAAAAATCCAGTGAATTATGTGATGAATTAAAACGTGTTCTAACTTCTTTATAGTAGTCGTCTTTTCCTTTTAATAGTTTTTCATTTTCGACCAATAAAAATTCTCTAACTATTTTTGAATTAATATCATCATTTTTAAGATTATTGTAAAAATTTATAAGATGAGGGTTTGTATCGCAAAATATTGCTTTTTTTGGTCTAACATTGAAACCAACAACTCCAGAACCCATAAATGGCTCTATCCAAGCGCCAGTGTAGTCTGATAGATGTTCTTTTATCCAATATACTAATTTGGTTTTTATTCCTTGACATTTTATTGGTGGTACAAATATTTTTTCCATCTATGTTGTTATACCCCTATATTTAAGAAAATCTTTTAATTTTGTTATTTTTTTATATTTGCCATCACTGGTTGGTACGGATATTTTTCCATAATTTATCCAATAATCGTCAAATATTTTTTCGCCATATTGCTTAAAAATTCCATTTTCCTTTTTAATATCTTTTATACAAGTAATGCTGCCAATATTAGCCGTATTTCCACTTCCGCTAATGTCGCTTGCGATTTTCCACTTTTCACAAAAAAAGAAGTCAATGTCTTTAATTACTGATGAAATAGATGTAATTTCATTGATATTATATATTTTTGTTTCATCAATATTATTCAAATTTGCCCTTGTATATATAATTCCTAAACAAAAATGAGCCTTATAAGAGTTATAAGGAAATTGGATATTTTTGGTCGAATTTTTATTTTGAAAATATTCATCGTGTGAACCTAGCGTGAAACCATTGCATTTATTGTCATTTTTTCTATAGGTAGATTTAATATCAACTGCGAATTTTATATTCTCATTTGATTTGCATACAAAAGTTATATCAGGATAATAATTTTGACATTCAGCTAAAACAATTTTATATCCAATTTTTTCTGCAAATTTTAATATTAAGGGGAAGATATGTATTTCAAGAATTTTAGAAATTATTTTTGTATCATTTGAAATAGTGTAAACATTCTTGTTAATATCTATAAAGCCTTTAATTGTCCAATTGTTTAAATTATCGCAAATTTCTTTATTTAAAGAAATGGTAAATTCTTTAAATTTTTGCTCAAAATCTTTTTTAGAAATTATATCAATCATTGTTTTATTATAACATAAATTTGAGGCATAAAAAGCAATAGCGGTTGTGTTTTTAATAGCAGGGAATAAAATTATTTTAAATTGTGAATATTGTTTGGATTTTTTATTTTATTGCTTTGATATGATTTGTTTGTTTTGTTATGATTTAGCTTTGTTGGAATCAAACTCAACGCTTCGGCGTTTTTTGGAACACACCTTCCGCTTTTTACTTCACGCCTAAGTTCAGTCGGACTAAGGCTCGAATAAAAAAGAATGCTCCTGAGGGACTGCGTCCCACGTCGCCATGGTACGGTTTCGCTCTGTCCGCCGGACCTCAACGGTCCGCCGTCACGAGCTCACACACCATGGCTTTTTACTTTTTCATTGGGCGCGGTTGCGCCGCAATTCAAAAGTAAAAAGAATGCTCCTGTGGAGTTTTGCAAAAGCAAAACATATATAACTTGGGCGTAAGCCCAATAATTATGAGGCAGGCGGAAGTTTTCTTCTTTTCGGTTCACTTTTCTTCTTTTTCATTTCGCCGTTTGAGAGAAA